>JACQXU010000054.1 GCA_016208545.1 Candidatus Uhrbacteria bacterium
ATGAATGGTCTTACTCCTTATGAGAAATATCTCTCCCTAACCAGCTAAACTGTCACCCTTGAAGGGTTACTGTACATTACGTTGACAGGTACATGAAATCATGTTACAATAAGATTGTAAATAACCTCCTATTCTATTTCTGATGGGCGGTTATTTTTTATATCTACTTTATGTTTTTGATTGCTAATTCTGAACAAGCGTTGTTGGCTCTTGAGCAACATTTACGTCTAAAAAACTATAGTCCAAGAACTATAAAAAGTTACAAGGGTTGTTTAGTCAGATTCTTGAAACGATTTCCTGATTGTTTGAACAGTTCAAACATTGAATGCGTGAAAGCATTCCTTTTATCCATACACGAATCTGGACTATCTCCACAAACAATCAATGTAAATATTCAAGTAATACAATTTTATTTTCGTGAAATCCTGCATCAACCTTTTCGTTTTCCTCTACCATACGCAAAACGACCGAAACGGTTGCCTGTCATACTTTCTAGATCCGAAATTGAACAAATTCTAAACAATGTTTCAAACCTGAAACATAGAACTATAATCGCTCTTGCTTATGGAGCTGGTCTTCGTGTATCTGAAGTTGTAGAACTACGAGTTGGGAATGTTGATTTTGAATCCCGTGTAATATATGTACATCAAGGGAAAGGTCAAAAAGACCGTATTACTCTTTTGCCAAATACACTTTATGAAAGTTTACAAAAAACAATGTGTGGAAAATCACCGGACGATTATCTTTTTGCCAGCGAACGTGGCGGACGTCTGTCTGAACGTTCGATTCAAAAAGTTTTCGCTCGCGCGCTTAATTCAGCACATATAAACAAACAAGCAACACTTCATTCGCTTCGTCACAGCTTCGCAACCCATGTTTTGAAACAAGGGACAGACATTCGCTTCATTCAAAAACTTCTTGGACACGCAAATATAAGAACGACTCAACTTTATACTCACGTTTCTACAGCTTCCATTAGTGCAATCAAGAGTCCATTATAACAAAAAAATCTTGTATCTAAATTTTGCTTATATTTTAACTGTATTATTTTTAATAAAATCTGTTAAAAGCTGAAGCACACCTTCTCGATTATCACTTTTAGATGTCGCAACAGTAACTGAAATATCATAGAGTTCTCTCCAACTTGTTTTAAGCCAAGCGTCATTTAGCGATAGAAACGACATAAGCGACACACATGCAATCCGTTTGTTTCCATTTAAGAAAGGATGTTGTTTAATAATTTCATAAAATAAAACTGACGTTTGCCGCGATAAAGATGAATAAATAAACTTTCCATTGATCTGAATGCAAGGAGAAGCTAATACAGCTTCTAATTTTCCGTCATATCTCGTGTCAAAAGAAGGAATAGGCTCATCGTGTGTAAGATGAGTTTTGGCATAAACGTAACAAATATCACGTACGTCTTCGAGTGTAAGAAAGTGAGGCATACTCATTCAGCGCCAAGTTTTTTGAGTGCCTCACCATATTCTGTAATTGTGCGTTTTACAGCCTGCTCTATTATTTGTTTTCGTTGCGCTGGTTTCTCCGGATCGAGTTTTCGTGATTTTGATTGAATTTTTAATTTATCCAAAAGTTTGTTCATACAACTACAGTATGCCAAAATCTGAGAAGAAAGCAAAACATTCTAAGCTGAAGTGTTTTATTTTAACGAAGTGAGCCACCTCTCGGCGTCGAGTGCGGCGATGCAACCAGTACCCGCGGCTGTAATAGCTTGACGATAATACGGATCAATTACGTCACCCCCTGCAAAAACGCCATCAACACTTGTTTTTGACGTTCCTGGTTTGATAACAATATAACCTTTTCGATCGAGTTCAAGTTGATTGACAAATAAATCTGTGTTTGGTTGATGACCTATGGCGACGAACAATCCGTCGGTTTCAAAAATAGATTCTTCGTTTGTTTTGTTGTTAAAAATTCGCACGCCTGTTAATTTATTTCCGTTGCCTAATATCTCGCGAACTTCTGTGTTCCACACAAATTCAATTTTTGGATTTTTCATTGCGCGCTCTTGCATAATTTTTGACGCACGCAATTCTTCGCGACGATGTATAACTGTAACTTTCGAAGCAAATCGTGTTAATAAATTTGCTTCCTCCATTGCCGCGTCTCCACCGCCGACAACAACGACTTGTTTGTCTTTGAAAAAAAATCCGTCGCACGTCGCGCACGCTGAAACACCACGGCCTTGATATTCTTTTTCACCTGGCACATTCAACCATAATGCTTTTGCGCCAGTGCAAATAATAACTGCGTGACTCGAGTATTCCGTTTCATTTGTTCGTACAATGAGTGGCAGAGATTGCTTCGTCGCTTCGCTCCTCGCAATGACAGTTTGAAATCGAGCGGAAAAATCAACTGACACAACATCATCACTCACAATCCGCGTTCCAAATCTTTCAGCTTGTTTTTTAAAACGTTCCATGAGTTCCGACCCAAGCAATCCTTCTGGAAATCCAGGAAAATTTTCAACTTCTGTTGTAAGCATAAGCTGACCTCCAGGCTGTCCGCCAAGCTGTTTTCCTTCAAACAAAAGCGGGCGCAACTGCGCGCGCGCCGCGTAAATTGCCGCTGTATATCCAGCCGGACCAGAACCGATGATGATTATGTTCTCTGGTGTACTCACAAAATATTGAAATCGTACTGCCTTCGACAAGCTCAGGCAATAACGTTTAGGGATCTCTGCAAAAGTCCATTCCAGGATGAAAGCGAGGAATTTTCTTCGGCAACAAGGAAGGATTCCGGAAATGATATGGCTATATCATTGAGGAAACCTGACGATGTTGACGGAGAAAATAACCGCTTTCAGGCCGGAAGCGACTTTTGCAGAGGTCCCTTTAGATGTATTTTTCTAACTTCTCTTTCAGTTGTTCTTTACTCATCGTTCCAGAAAATTGTTCGACTGGCTGACCACCTTTGAAAATAATAAAAGTCGGAATTGATAAAATGTTATATCTCTGCGCAAGTTCCGAGTGATCATCCACATTCACTTTTCCAACTTGAGCTCCTTCAATCTCGCCAGCGAGTTGTTCAACAATTGGACCCATTATTTTGCACGGCCCGCACCACGGCGCCCAAAAATCAACCAACACTGGTTTTGAAGATTGAAGAACTGTCTGATCAAAATTTTCTGTCGTAAGCACAAATATAGTTTTTAACGAAGTCTAATTCCTTCAATTTTTAATTTTTGCGCAATGTTTTCTTCTATGTACGCTTCCAGAATATCTCCTTCTTCAGGTTTGATCTTGCCTTTGTAACTCAACCCAATTTCTTGGCCTTCTTTCGCTTCTTTCATTTCTGATTTTCCAAGCTGTAAACTTTCGACTATGCCTTCACCAATATATTCTCCGTTTCGAGATAAACGTAGTTTCGCGCCAGGTTTCAAAACTCCTTTTTTCACACGACCGCCAACAATCCAACCGTGATCGTTTTTATGAAAATTTTTGAGCACACCAAAAGTTCCAAGTTCTGTGAAGACTTGTTCTGACGGCAATAATTTTTGCATGTCCGCTAAAATCGCTTCGAACAATTTATAAATGATTTGATATTGACGAATTTCAATATGTTTATCTCGAGCAAGCTGTTCTGCGGTTGTTGTTGGATGAACATTAAATCCAATAATGATTGCGTGAGTTCCCTCCGCGCTTGAAACGTCAACGTCTGTGATGTTGCCGAGACCTTTTTGAACAACTTTCACGCCAACCTGTTCATGCTGAATTTTATCTAGCATTCCCAAAATCGCTTCAAGCGATCCCAAAACATCAGCGCGAATAATAAGATTGATAACTTTCTTTCCATTTTCAATTGTTTCGGAAGTTTCATTGTGAGTTTGAATGTGTCGAATTGACGCGACTTCTTCGGTCGCTTTGAAAGACGAATCTGTTGATTTGATTTTCTTGAGTTCTTTGCCTTTTTCTGGAACTTCCATAATGTCTCCAACCGATGGCGCAATTTTCCATCCAATAATTTTTGCTGGAGTTGAAGGAGGAGCTTCGAGAAGCGCATCGCCTTTCCAATTTTGCATTGCTCGAACGCGGCCATAAAGTGTGTCGTGAACTGCAAGTGTGTCGCCGATGTGCAAAGTTCCGCTTTGAACAAGCACTGTTGCAACAGGACCAGAACCCGGATCAACGTGAGATTCGATAGTTGTTCCTAACGCACGATGATTTGGGTTTGCAACAATGTGATCTTTTTCAATGTCAGCCACAAGTAAAAGCGTATCAAGCAAAGTTTCGATATTCGTGCCTTGTTTTGCTGAGATTGGAACAATGATTGTCTTCCCTCCCCAATCTTCAGAAACCAAATCGAGTTCAGCCAATTCTCCTTTAACTTTATCAATGTTTGATTCTGGACGATCAATTTTGTTTAACGCAATAATAAACGGCAAACCAGCAGACTTAATTATGTCCACTACTTCTTTTGTTTGTGGCTGAACTCCGTCGTCAGACGCAACAACCAAAATCGCAATGTCAGCGACTTTTGCACCACGCGAACGCATAACAGTAAAAGCCTCGTGGCCAGGAGTATCAATAAAAGTTATGTGCCTGCCATTTCGTTCAACTTGATACGCTCCGATGTGCTGTGTAATTCCACCGGCTTCAGATTCCATCACGTTTGTTTTTCGAATTGCATCTAGCAATTTTGTTTTTCCGTGATCAACGTGTCCCATCACAACAACAACCGGAGCTCGCGGAAGTAAATTTTCATCAACTTCTTTTTCAACACGCTCGCGAATTTTTTCAAGTCCGCTTGTGTCTTCTTCTTTTGATTTTTCTTCACGAACTGGCGCAAATCCCAAATCTTCTGCAATGATGCTTGCTGTATCAAAATCAATTTGCTGGTTTATAGAAGCCAGGATTCCATTTTTCATGAGTTCTTGCATTACGCGAGGAACCGGCAATTCAAGACGCGAAGCAAAATCACGAACTGTAATGACTGACGGGATAGAAACAGATTTGCGTTGTGCTGGTTCGATTTCATGTTTTCTGTCAGTGTGAGACTTCTGAATTTCCACTTTTTGCGCAAGCCTCTGCTTGCGAGTCATTTCAGTCCATGCTGATATTATTTTCTGCGCTTGACGATCATCAATTTTAATAGCACGCTGGCCAACGCTAAAACCAAGCTCTGGCAATTTGTCGCGCAAGAGGTTCGGGTGGACTTTCAGTCGTCGTGCAAGTTCGGTAATATTCATACCCGGTAGTACAACAATGATATTTACATCTGTTAATATTTCTTTGATTGACATTGTTACGACTACCTACGTAGGGTGTCGCATAATCTTTGTTTACGCTCAGAAGAACAGGAGACAAATCATTGTTGTCCTACCGGGCATAAAATCAACACGAGTGTAATTCAAAAACCAAATAATGTCTATATGACTGGATTTTTACTTATTGATAAACCTGTTGGGCCGACATCTCACGATATTGTTGATAATGTACGAAGAAAAACTGGCGAACAACGAGTTGGTCACGCCGGAACGCTTGATCCTTTTGCATCCGGACTTTTAATTGTCGGCATTGGACGCGAAGCAACTCGTGAAATGCAAAAACTAGTTGGACTTGATAAAACCTATGAAGCTGTGTTTGTGTTAGGTGCGACTTCTGATACTGATGATATAACAGGAAAAATAATTCCGATTCCTCCAAGCGAACCTTTGACGCAAGAACGTGTTCAAGAAGCTATCAAACGATTCGTAGGCGAAATTGAACAAACACCACCAGCATATTCCGCAATCAAAATCGGTGGTAAAAAAATGTACGAAGCCGCGCGTGAAGGAAAACCAATAGAAGCGAAGAAGAGGAAGGTAAGGGTATATTCCGTGAGCAACATTGTCATTGCGAGGAGGAATGAAATGACGACGAAGCAATCTCCTCGAACTTCAGAGATTGCTTCGGCCTCCGGCCTCGCAATGACAATTAAACTATCTATCTCCTGCTCATCCGGCACGTACATTCGCGCGATTGCGCGCGATTTAGGAGTTGCGCTTGGCACTGGTGGATATGTTGAATCTCTTCGTCGCACAAAAATCGGACCGTTTGATATCTCTGAATGCAGAGACTCAATCTTTCCAATTTCGGCCTTTTTATCAAGGCTTTACCCCGTTAAAAACATTGCTTCTAACGTGGTTTGACAACGTTACGATTTTTTGTTAACCTCATCTCGTAATTTAAGATTTTACGGTTTCAGAAGAAGCTGTATTTGCTGGAATTTCGTCTTCTATGCAATCAATTCGTCTCGCTAGCAATCAGAACCTTGAAATATCCTTCTGCGTGAAGGCGATGTTGTAATAGAACCAAAACCAAAGAATACGGCTTCTCGAAACATAACGAGAAGTTTTATGTTAACAATTCAAACTGTCGGTCTACTCGTTGTTGGACTTCTAATTGGAACAGTCGCCGGTTATTATTATAGAAAAACGCTTGGTAAAAAAGCGGCGGATCAATCTGAAGCAAAAGCTGAACGCATTCTTGCGGAAGCAAAAGCCAAACAACAGGAAATTCTCCAAAGCGCCAAAGCATCACAACAAGAAATGATGCTTGAGGCTAAAGAAAAAGCGATCGCTCTAATCGAAGAAGCAAAGCGCGAAGAACAAACACGTCACCGCGATTTGCAAGATCAACAGCACAGGCTTGAAAAACGCGAGACAATGTTCGATCAAAAATTAATCGAATTTGAAGACAAAAAAACCAAACTCGAAGAAAAAATAAAAGAAGTTGAATGTGTTCGCGATCAAATCAATAAAATTAAAGAAGAACAGGCTGTCAAACTTCAGGAAGTCGCAGGACTCACTCGCGAACAAGCGCTTGAACAATTACTTAAAGAGGTTCAAGAATTCGAGCAAGAAGCGCTCACGAATCGTTTGCGCAAAATGGAACAAATGACAGAAGAAGAACTTGATGAAAAATCACGCAAGGTTATTTCGCTTGCGATGACACGTTTTGCGTCTTCTGTTTCAACGGAAACAAACACAACATCAGTTGAATTGCCAAATGATGAAATGAAAGGACGCATCATCGGAAAAGAGGGGCGCAACATCAAAGCAATAGAAATGCTAACAGGAACAGAAATCATTGTTGATGAAACTCCTGAAGTTATCACAATCAGCGGTTTCTCCCCGATTCGCCGACAAGTTGCCAAACGCGCGCTCGACGCGCTCATTAAAGACGGTCGAATTCATCCAGCGCGAATTGAAGAAGCAATTCAGGAAGCAAAAAAATCACTCGCGCAAGATTTGCGAAAAGCCGGTGAAGAAGCGCTCTATCAACTCGGACTCCCGGTTTCGTCTATTGATCCAAAACTCACTTCAATTTTGGGTCGCATGAAATATCGAACAAGCTACGGTCAAAATGCGCTTCAGCATTCAATCGAAGTCGGAATCATTTCCGGAATGATCGCCGAAGAACTCGGAGCCGATGTGTTTGTTTGTAAAAAGGGCGGATTGTTTCATGATATTGGAAAAGCTGTTGATCATGATATGCAAGGCGCGCATCCGGAGATTGGATACAACATCATGAAAAAATTCGGATTCCCGGAAGAGATTAGTTATCAATCGATAGCGCATCATGAAGATCGTCCGAGAACAATCGAAGGCGCAATCGTAAAAGCGGCAGATGCAATTTCAGGAGCTCGTCCTGGCGCGCGCAAACAATCGCTTGAACAATTTATTCAGCGCATGGAAGAACTTGAGAAAACCGCGAGTTCGTTTGACGGAGTTGAAAAAGCTTACGCGATTCAAGCTGGCCGTGAAATCCGTGTGTTTATACAACCGCAAAAGATTGATGATCTTACGGCGTACAAACTTGCAAGAGATATAGCTAACAAAATCGAAGCTGAACTTTCATATCCTGGAGAGATTAAAATTACAGTGATTCGCGAAACACGCGTGATTGAATACGCAAGATAACAAATAATTATAAACACTCTCTTAGTCATTGCGAGCGACCATAGGGAGCGAAGCAATCTCTGTTATTTACAAGAATTCTAGATTGCTTCGTCGTCCCGCACCTTTTGCAAAAGGTGCGGGACTCCTCGCAATGACTAGATTGTGAGTGTTTCAACGGTCTCAATAGTTGCTTTGATAACGAATTATTGATATATTAGTTGTGATGGTAGTTTACCAATCTCAAACCTCCAATCTCCAACTTCCAATTTCCAACTTCCACTATTTATGAACAAAGCTGAATTGGCAAACACACTTGCCGAACAATTGAAAGTCTCAAAAAAATTGGCTGAAGATTTTGTTGCTGGATTTGAAGAGGTTGTAACTCGCGCTCTTTCGCGCGGAGAAGAAGTGACAATCGCCGGTTTTGGAACGTTTAGCGCTCGAGCTCGCAAAGGCCGCATCGGCGTCAACCCGCAAAAGCCTTCAGAACCGATTACGATTCCAACTGTCATTGTTCCAAAATTCAAAGCTGGAAAAGCGCTTAAAGATACACTCAAAGGAAAACGAACAATATAAAAAAGACGGTCAGAAATGACGCGTTTTGGTTTTAGTTTTGTGGACGGAATAGCCACATAACAACACTGCTCACAATGAGAACCGCTCCACTTATTATCCACATGACTCCGATTGTCAGTTGTGTATCCGGTTTTCCGTCAATGGAAATCCAGATGATGAATGGAACGATTGCGAATCCAGTACGACCGATAAACGATTGAAGCGATCCAAACGTTGCTCGATACGAACTTTCTATGCGATGTTGCATAAAGCTGTCAGTGAGTGGTTGAAACATTCCACGACCAACTTCGTGCAAGATAACTAATAGAAGTGGAATGAATAAACCTGCTGTGAACGGGATTAAGACAAGCCCAATGCCTGCGAACAGAATTGAAAGAACGATGTATAAACTTTCTTTTCTCTGTGAGATCGACACATATCGGACAAAGAAACCTGATGCTATTGATCCAAGATATATGACAGTCCAGAGTGAAGATATACCTAGATTTCCAATCTCCGGTATGAAATACAACGACCAGTAGAAACTAAATGAGGCGACTGTTCCAAAGACTATCAACGCAAATGCAAGCCAGATCAGTGCCCGACTTTTTCGCAAATGAACAATACTTCGCCGAAGAGCAGACCACTCATCAATTCGTTCAAATGGTTCTCCTTGTCCGTTCATGAAGTACATACACACGCACCATGCACTGATGTGCGTAAGAAATAACGGAATCCAGACCACACGAATATGAATTGGGATCAGAATTCCTCCGATTATTCCGCCTGTTACAATGCTTATCCCACCGAAGATTGAGTCTGTTGCGAAAACTTTTCGCAAGTTTCTACTTTTCCCTTCACGCGACAGTGCGTCAGTAATCCATGCTTGCTTAGCGCCGGAAATAAACGACATTCCAATTGCGAGAATAATTTCTCCAATGATTGCTGTTATAACATCTTGAGCAAACATGTACACCAATGCTCCGATCGCCTGAAATATAACTCCGGTTTTAAGCGACCACGCGCGCGAACGACCATCCGCAAGCATTCCAGTTGGAATTTCAGCTATAACGACAACGATGGAATAGAACATCTCAACAAGAGCGATATCGCTAAACGAAAATCCGATGGATCGAAGAAATACCGCGTAAAAAACAACAATCGCGCCCATTCCGAACTGCGTCAGACTAGTGAATAGATAGTAAATGTGCGTCGAACTCATTTTACCCCTCCAAATTAAACAACCCGAGAATTTCCCGGGTTGTTCAGGAGCTGATAAATAAAAATGTAATAATTACATAATCAGCGCCTTGCTACCCGGAAAACGAAAAATTGTCGGAGTAGAATTGACTCCGAACCAATTAATCATTTCATTGCGGTAACAAAGCTGTTTCATACAATAACACTGTGCCATATTTTCACTTATATGTCAATAATCTGTACACTTACCCTTATGAGGTGACAATATGCTAGGTTAGGGGTAACAAAGGGTAACTCCTTTGAAATATGCCTAAAAACCATACCCCTGCAGCTCCAAGAGATATTAGATTCCGTTGGTATAAACAGGTCGAACAATAC
>JACQXU010000019.1:0-4300 GCA_016208545.1 Candidatus Uhrbacteria bacterium
AGTGAAAAACAAGCCAGTCACAATTTTAATGGGTTATTGAGTACGATTTTGGAATGTGATGTCTATAGACCTTCTCGCAATGACAATTACTCTGTAAACTCCATAACTCCACGACTCTCCGGCCTAAAGGCCGGACCAGGCCTTCAGGCCTGGCATGACTACTCGATTACTTCCGGCACAACTGATGATAGTTTTCCTTTGAGAAGTCTGTCAAGACGAGATTTCGCAATCGTGTTATCTGGATCCAACTCCAAAACTTTTTGAATTTGCTCAATTACCGCTTGTACATTTCCTTCTTGTTCAAAAATGGTGGCTAAAAACCATCGCGCGTTACTAAACGACGGAGCAAGCGAGATCGCATAACTAAAAGCATTTTTTGCGCGTGCCAAATCTCCTTCCACGTTTCGACGCATATACAATTGACCGAGTTGAAATGCAACGCCAACATCTTTCATATTGTATTTCGCAACACTTTCCATTTTTCCAATAGCGTCATCTAAACGTCCCTGCTTTTCATAAAGCAGAGCAAGCTGATAATGCGCTGGCGCGTAATTCGCTTTAAGTTCGATCGCTTTTCGAAAAGTTTTTTCTGCGGAATCATCGTCGCTCGCAAATGCAAACGCAATTCCAAGTTCATTTAACATCTCCGGATTCAACGGTTCAAGCGCGACAGCTTTTTGATATGCCTCAATCGCAAACTTCGAAGCGTCCGACACAGAATTAATTAGTTCTCTATAAACCAAACCTCGTGCGAGCCAATTTAAAGCATTTCTTGGTGAAAGTTCAGTCGCTCGCACTGCCGCATTCACAGAAGATGCAAATAGAGCTTGCAGATACTCACGATCTTTTTGCGAAAATTCAGTTTCGGAAGACGCATTTTTCAATTGATCATTTGCTTGAAGCAAAAGAGCTTGCGAAAGTGTACGATAAAAACGGTCGTCAAAACGATTAAGCGATGCGGCTCTGTCAAGTGACACAACGACTTCTGAAAGTGGCATATCTTCACGATCTGACCGCACTGCTTTTGCAAACGCAACTTCTGCAATGTAACGCTGGACTGTAAAAAATATTCCAACCAAAAACGCGAGAGTTCCGATCGTGAGCAAAACAAAAAATAATAATCTCAAAAATATATTGTTCCCGATTCCTGTTGCTGATTTTTGAAAAATCTGCGATCCAAGCAAACCTGAAAAAAGAAAAATCAGCCAAACAAGTGTGAAATTAAACGGATACAAATCAGCCGCGACTATTAAAGTTAACCACGGAATCAATACAATAAATATCTGTGTGCTTTCTTCACGCGAATTGCTCTTTATCCAAGAAACAACACTTTGAACACCCAGCGCAAAAAGGAAAATAAAAAATATATTCAAACCAAGATATCCGATCGTTGGCAAAAGCGTGAGAAAATATGATGACGCTCGATCAAAACGAGTATTAAAAAATTCGGTTTGATTGATTTCTGGACCATGAAAAGTCGCAAAGTCAAACGCGTATGTGCCAGGACCAGAACCCAAAAACGGAGAAAAATTTTCAAGAGTTTTTTGAGCAACGTTCGTACTGCTTGTGTTATTTGGACTGACTTCCGAAGGAACAGAAACGGAAAAAGGAGATGGAAGCCAAATCCAAAACAGTAAAGACAATAAAACCAAAATAATCGGCAAAACAGATCTGAAACTTTGCGCAAAATCCCGCGAACGAACAAACATAAACACAAATAAAATAACGTGGGCGAGCACAAATAAAAACCACAAGAGCCAATAATCAACAATCAAAAGATAAAAAAATGAGACAAACGGCAAACAAACAAAATACTGCCATTTCTTAATTTGAGAAAGCCAAAGCGCGCTTCCGAAAACACTCATCACAATCAAATAAATTCCTGCGGCATTGATTGTTCCTATTGTATTAAACGAGCTGTTTTGTGTGAATAAACTCAAAATTGAAAACACACCAGTCAAAACAGCAGAAAGTAAAAGAATGAAATGAATAACGCGCTGTTTTTCAGATAAAACATTCACGACCAGATAAAAAAAGACAACAAATCCAAATGCTGTTAGAACACTTGTGTATTCCTGCGAAGATCCGCCGACCAAGGAAAGATCCACCCGCGACGAAATGTAAATCTTTTTTGCACCATCATTCCAGCAATCCACGTGAGTGCTGACGCAAAAGTCAAAATTAAAAAAAATGTTTGTTTGTTGATCTCCAAAACATCAAGAGTGAACGGAAGAAAAAAAAGAGGAGTGAAAAAAATGATCACGTACAAAAGCCATTTCGTAACTATATAAAAACGATTCATATTGATGAAATTATATCAGTAAATCGACTACGCAAAAAGGACGAGTGTGGGGTGCTCGTCCTTTTCGCTATTTGGTTGTATGGACATCACATTATGACTCCGCACTCCATAAAGAATGAAAAATGGTAATCTGCTTGTTTTTCGCGTGGAAAATTTTTCACCGTATCTACGGATACGTCTCAAATTTTTCAACGCTCCAAAACTACGCATCTTACTCATTTTTCATCTTTCTAAGTGCGGTTTCGTAATGTGATGTCCATAGCGTTGTCGAAAGAACGTTTCGTCAACGCAGGAAGATTGCTTATGAACCAAATTCTGAATCTTCCTGCACAGACGATGGGGTTTCGATAAGCGTCGCTGTTGGTTCCTCGGCTTGTTCGCCGCCTTCAACTTCGACTGCTGAATCGATAATGGTTGTGTCCGGACTCACCGGAGGCGCTGGGTCTTCAAAAACGTCTAATTCTTGAATCGAGTTATTGCGAGGAGCCGAATCATCCGGCGACGAAGCAATCTCTTCGTTTGCGGAGACTGCTTCACCCTCGCTTTCGCTCGGGTTCGCAGTGACAGGTGCAAACCAATACCCTTTTCTGTACGCGCTAACCATCCAATCAAATTCAACATTTACAACTTCACTGCCAAACGACTTCACAACAAAATGGTTATTATCTTTTTCTGATACATAAAGTGAAGCTGGACCGTTTGGTGTTACAACAACTCGAATCGGCGCATCAGCCGCAATCACGTCATTAAACTCCGGTGAAACACTTTCAAATCGCACTTCAATTAAACCGCTTTCCAATTTTGATGTTCCAGAAAGTGTAATAACAGCTTCCGGCGAAGTAGTCGCGATTGTTTCAACTTTTTCATCAGTGTAAGAACGAATAACGGTTTTCAAAAGTGATTCTGTTTTAATTGTTCCATCTTGCTCGATCGTCCAAACGTCGCTAATGCCAGCAAGTCGTCCAATGCTGACAATTTCATGGCCGGTCATGTAAATATTTCCACTCATGTTAAGAGAACCGTAATCAACATTTGTGCCAACTGAAATCTGCGATGCTCGATTGTCTGTTCCTGGCGCACTTGATGTTTTTTCTCCGCTCCAAAATCCAACATTTACATAACTCAAAATCGAATCCTCGCCAGAGGCAAGAGGTTCAAGCGCGTAGCCAACCACAACACCGGATTTGGTTGCCTTCATTGCGTATCCTGATTTTGAAGAAGTTGTAAGAGGATCGCCAACTTTAATTTCACCGTTTTCTGTTGTTACAAAAGTTGGAACACGACCAGCAAGAGCTATCGGATACGAACCAACTGTATTTTCACCTGCTAAAAACCCTGGACGCGTTGAAACAATTCCTACAATTCCGGAATCATCATCGCTTGTTGAACGTTGAACGTATTCACCAACTCCAGAAAACACTACAATTTCTCCAGCTTGCAACTGTTCTGTTGAAGGGAACATTTCTGCGAAATCATACGAACCCGTTGACCAGCCTTTTGCATTTGTTCGCATGTAATCTCCGCCAACTCCTTCGGAACCATCATAATAAATATATTTATCCGATTGTGCTGATCCGCGATCAGATGGATACAGCTTTCCGCTTATCACCATGTCTCCGGCAATTTGCATTGTGCCTTTATCAGTTATATAAGCGACTTCTGTGTCGACTGTATTTCGAACTGACAAACGATATTCATTTTGATTTGTTACGCTCGCTTTGATCAGCATCTCAACCGATTGAGCTTCGTTTCCGTTCCACGCAGAACCGCGAAGAGCAAAACCGTATGAATCAAACGAAGTCTGCTCGACGTTTGATGTTCCAAGCGGCGCCATCACAACTTTATCTGTCAAAATTGTCGAGGACCCATCGCTTCCAATTATGTTTCCCAAATACCATCCGTTATTCACCTGAACCATAACTTGTCCTGACGCGCCGTCAAAATCCGCAAGCGCCATTCCAATCACACGTCCGACTTCGGTTGCTTTCATCGCGTATC
>JACQXU010000019.1:4316-25997 GCA_016208545.1 Candidatus Uhrbacteria bacterium
AAGAAGTCGTTAAATAATCACCAACTCGAAGTGCGCCATTTTCACTTGTGACATTCACTGGAACGCGACCGACAAGCGCAACAGGCATTGGATTGTCAGATTCGTTCACGTTATAACCGGCTGATGTGAAATCTCCGTAGTTGTCGGAAACGATTCCTGAAACCGGACCTTGATACGGCACAGACGATTTCACAAGTTGAACAATCGTATTTCCATCTTGTGTCACAACGTTTTGAGATCCTGGAACAACAATATCACCGTAAGAAATTCCCTCTGCAACAGGATATTGCTCAGCGTAGTCAGCAGCCGGACCACCACTACAATCGCGAAGTTCGTATGGAATTCCAGCTGTTGGCGAAGTCGCGTTTGCAAGCGAAGAACAAACAGCTGTTGTGCTTGCTGAATCTCCTAGTCCAACTTGAACTAAATCTTCAGAAAGCAAACCGTAATCCCAGTTTGATCCTTGAATAAATACGCCATATTGATTTGCTGATGGGTTAGTATCAGCATCATTTACGTGAACGCCGTAAGTATCTTGCGCTCCGCTTGGCGTAAAATTTGTGAAATCAAGATCAAGTCCTATCATTGATCCGGTTCCTGATGTTGCTCCAGCGAAGTCTGCGTTTATAAGATCGCCTGATGTCCATTCTGTTTCAAGAGCAAAATCAACGAAAGTTCCGGTTCCGGCAGGAGCAATAGTCAAAACTCCTGCGGCACTCATATTCCAATCATTTCCACCAACTAGCGAAAGTGTGGTGCTGGTATGTGTGTTTCCGATTGCAATTACGTCAGCGCTTGTCGCTTGTGTTGCAATGCTTATTGTGTTTGCTAAATCGGTTGTTACTCCACCAATATCAATTGTTGTTGGATTGCTAGCCGCATCAAAAATGTTAAAAGACGCGGCAGTGGAAACAAGATCGCCTCCGTCAATTTGTAGATCGGAGTCAATTTCTAAATCTGATTCAACATAAAGATCGCCGGCTCCTGTTGCAAGAGTTGGAGTTGCAGGCGATGAGTCAGTGGCAACATGTACTTGTGCGCCTGAAAAATATGCCGCAAAATTATTTGTGCCTCCGCTTGCTTCCGCAAAAACTCCAAATCGGCTTGTACCATCTGCTGTGTTTGAAAAACGTCCGCCAAAACCGTTTGTGACAGCCCCTGCGCCGGCTACGATTAAACCATCAACTCCAATTGCGTTTGTAATTGTTCCGCCTCCGGTGCTTGATTGAGATCGTCCTGTAATTCCAGACGCTGTTGTAACTGTAAGAGCGCTTGAAGAATGAATTGCAACTCCGCTCACACCGTAAATTGCGTTTGCGGCGGATCCAGAAGAACGCGTGTAAGTTGCAACACCTTCGGATCCGTAAAGTTCGTGCATGCTCGCTCCAGGGTCAGCGCCAGATGAGACACTGAAATAACCGCCAAAGTCGTTTCTATTTGCAGTAAGAGTAGTGTTATTTGTTTGCTGACCGATAACAGCGCCAGAAGATGCGATTGACGCGTAATCCGTGAACGCGGCGCCAGCTTGAGTTGTAATAGCGCCTGTTAAACTAACGTTTCCAGCGTTACTGCTATCAGTTAAAGTCATAAGATCATTTCCTGATGTATCTTCAAACGTGAGTGTTCCAGTTGATCCTTCAAAAAATCGAATGCCGTCCATGTTGTAAAAATTTATTCCAGCATTAACTGCGTTTGTGATGTTAGAATCTGAAACATCAATGCCGTCAGTAATTCCAGTGTCTACACCTGATGAAGTAATAATGATAGCGTCGGGCATTGAACCAGCTGTATTTTCAGCGTTTACAATAGAAAGACCAGCTTCGTAAGTGTTAGCCGCGGCCGCAGAAGTTGGAGTTGCGGTAATTCGAATTCCAAACACATCAGCGTCAGCGTCATTGCCAACGAGTGTCATATCCAAACCGACATTATCTGCCGCAGTTGTAGTTCCATTGCTTTGTGTGAGTACAATGTTCATTGCGTCAGCATCTGCTGTTGCGGATGTTTGAACAACGCTAAGAACTGTCGTTGTTGCAGAACCGTCTGTTGTTAAATCAATCGTATCTCCATCATCAAGCGCAATATTCACATCTCCTCCAAAACTCGCATCATCACTTACTTGAAAATCATTTGTGATCGTCGCGCTACCAGTCATTAAAATGTCTGTCGCCGCATTATTGTCTGTTGTAAGTGAAAGTTGTGTGAGTGAAGTTGATCCAATTGTTATTGTTTCAGCACTATTTGTTGTTGTAATTGCGAGATAACTTGTGGAGCCCTCTGTGACTGTGAGCGCCGATGCTGTGTTGTCATCAATATCAAAATCAGATGCGTTGTCTAAATTGATGTTTCCGCCGTCGAGATAAAGATCTGCAAATTGTGCTGATGAAGTTCCAAGATCAAGTCCTGAATCTGTTGATGGAAAAAGCGCTGTTGCGCTCAAGGATAATTCATTCGCGCCTGTCACTCCGAAAATAATCTGTCCATCTGTATCATTGCTGATTGTTTCATCGTTTTGAAGTTCGATGTCTGTGCCGTAAGTTGTCGAATCAATATCAATCGCTGTGCCAGTTCCAGCGCCGGCGATGTTAATCGAATCTCCCGTTCCAGCATTTGAAATTACAAGCGCATTTCCAGATGAAGTTGCGTAACTTTGAGTTAAAGAAAGTACATTTCCAGTATGCGTGCAAGTATCGTTTCCAGTTGATGTGCAGTTGTCAGTGATTGTAACAACTGGAGAATTAACAGTGAGTGTGATAACTCCTGCTGTTGAGTCATTCAGATCCAGCGATCTGGAAATGTCCGCCAAATTTCCTGAAACTGTTTGGCCGGTTGTTGTGTATTGTCCACTTGCGGCGGCCACAAATAAATCAGCGGATGTTGCCGCGCCAGAAGTTGTTGTGAGATACATTCCGCGGCCAGTTGTGAGCGCATCAACACTGAAATCGAGTGCGTTTGCTGATGTAACACTATCTACCGTGAAATCAAACGGATCGGTTGTTGATTGATTGGAAGAATAATCAATCGATCTGTCATCATTAAAAGTGAAAAACGCAGTGGAGACATCGTGAATCTCTAAATCTCCAGTGCTTCTTAAATCTAAAATCGTAGCGCCAGTACTGTCATTTGTTATTGTAAAAGTTTCAGCTCCGTCCATTGCAATTGAGGTACTCGCGTCAAGCGACAAAGAGTCTAAAAGTTCTGTAAAATCTAAACAATCAGTACACGAAAGATCGCCGACTGTTGCAGTACCAACTAAATCAATTGCGCCGTCAATGTAAAGATTGCCTTCGATCCCAACGTCGCTTGCCGCGAACAAATCATTTCCTCCCAAAGAAAAAGCTACGTTTGCAATTGTCTCTGTTGCTGATGTTGAGGCTCCGACAACCAAATCATTATCAATAAATCCATCACCCAAAACTTCAATCTCATCAGCCACGCGCAAATCTCCGGTGCCGCCAGTACCATATGAAAACGCTGCATTGGTACCCACAATGACCGCTGCATCATCTTCATAAGAACCACCAGACCCTACTTCCCAAAGTTGAATGACTGACAAATCAATTCCATCGAGCGTGTCTGCATTCAAAGCGTACGGCGCCGCGACAAGCTGTTTGCGAGGAGTAAGTGTTTCGCCAGCAATTATAACTTCGAGATAAATTCCTGCATTGTCAGCAAAAGTTGAATCAGCAATCGCGGAATAAGGAGTTGAGGCGGCAGTATCGCCAAGATTTTCAGTAAACAAACCGTTTGTAAGTGTAACTGTTCGAGCTGTTGTTGAACCAGGCGTGTTGCTGTCACATGTTCCAGATGAATTCGACCACACACAAGTTCCTCCCGTTAAAGCTGTGTAAAAGAAGAACTTCATCGAAAGCGACGAACTTGAAACCGGAACGCCGTTTGCATCCAAAACACGTCCTTGATACGCGACAATGTTTGGAGGACTAACAGCGAGTGCTGGAAATGCTGTGAGCCAGATGACCATCGCAAGCATGGATGCGATCGTCAGTAGACTAAACAGTTTGTGTTGGTGTGTGAGATTCATATTGTTCATTTGATTCTTTTTCTGGCAATTGTGGATGCAGTTCCACATCAACCGAGAAATCTTGCGCGCCTTTTGCGCCGCGCAAATCAATCGGACGCACTTGAGTCGACTTATATCCTCCTTTTTCAAACACAGCGTAGTATTCGCTAGGTCCGAGCAAGAACGCGTAGCGGCCTTTGTTATCTGTCATTTGAGTATCAAGGAGTTTGTTATAGCGCGGCTCAAAAATACGCGCGATAACATTTTCAAGCGGACGTTTGGTGTTTTCGTCGTACACAATTCCCCAATTTTTTGGTTTGCGTGGTTTGGCAAGTCGTCGCGCAAGCAGATAAACCAGTACCTGCACGAAAATCATCACGGCCGCAAGCACGCTCGGCCTGATGACGACGACAGCCACCGAAACAATAACTCCGCTTATAGCAACGATCTGTTGCAGAATACGCAACATTCCTTGCCAAACCACACGTTTCGGTTTTACAACTTCTGCCGCTTGAGCCGGATCAAGCGGAACATTTGGAGTGATTACGGCGTCCTTTTCAGTTACCTCGATAAATTCACCGTGGTAAACATCCAAGAATGTGCCGTCATCCTTCACTTCCTTAAGATATTCCGATGGAAATCGGAATCCGGCTTTTGTGGCCGTTAGGCGATATGTTCCTGGCTGAACCAGAAAGAAAAATCGGCCTTGTTTGTCGGTCACACGGCTTTTTACAAGCCGTCCTGGGCCTTGACTCGTCTTATCCTCAACAAGGAAAAGACGAACAACAGCCAAATCAACCGGAGTTCTGGAAATGGCATGATAGACAGTGCCAAATCCTCTGCGTTTGCGCCTCCACAAAAGAAGAATTGGCGCAGTAAAAAGATATTGAAGGAACGGAAGAAAATCGAATGCAACTGTCATTAGAAGCACGCTGGCACCGGCTGTGACAACGAGCGTTGGCGTGGCAATATCTGTGGCTTTCTGCGCCACAGGACTTTCTCTAACTGTCTGGAACGTCTGCTGAACGGTCTCTGTGATTGGCGTTTGAAGAACATTAATAATCGCCTCTTTGACCGATTTAACTAGGATTTCTGGCGTTGGTTTTGCAATCGCGCTTAAAAAGATTTTTTTGTTGACAATGCTATTGCCAACTACAAATTTTTCACTTTTGTACGATTCAAAATCCTCTGCCTCTGCGCTTAAACTATAAGTTCCGTCAAGAACGTACCACCCATACGTTCCATCAGAACTTGCAGTTGTTGGATTGAATTGCCCGTACGGTGACCCATCCCATACAAACAATTCACTATTCTTAACTTGCAAGAGCGTGATCTGCGCTCCGGCAACAGATGTTTCTTCGTCATCGATGACTTGAAGAGTGATGCCCCATGGCAACACATTCAAGAAGGAAGAAACACTTTCTTTTGTCCCGTCCGAGTATGAAACCGCAACTTCCATATCGTAAATTTGCGGCACGGATGGGGACGTAATGTCCGCGAAGTAAAGAGCATCGCCACCTTGTTCATTTTCAAGATGGAGAAGGTACACATCCGACCCGATGGAGACCTGCAGTACCTCCACATTGTCGGAAAGTTCATTTTCAAGTATCTGAATACGAATGCGTGTGCTCGGCAAAACATCGAATATCCCTTTCTCACCCAAAGAAAGGGTTATTGTGTTGCCGGCAACGACAATCATCACGTCTTCTAACTGAAGAGCTGACTCTGTTCCCAGAGATGTAGGCGAACCTCCTCCCGTCCCTGTCGATGAATCCTCCGTCGGATTCTCGATGGGAGCTTCTGGTGGCGGTTGCTCTGGACCTGGTTCAGGCTCTGGCTCTGGTCCGGGAACAGGTTCCGGTACAGGCTCAGGCTCTGGTTCAGGCTCTGGCTCAACAGGTGGCACCTCTTCTTCCGGAGCAGTTGGAGTACCCGATCCAACAGCCCCAGAAGCGAATTGCCCTGCGGAGTCATAAGCAAACAATCCATAATAATATGTTTGTCCATTTGTCAGTCCGGTGCGAGTAAGAGTTGTGACAAGCGCGTTTGAAACTTGAGTACAATGTGCATCGTTTGGACCAGTGGGATATGCTTCAGTGCATTCAAGAACTCGAATTCCAGCCAGATCTTCATCACTTGGGTTTGTCCACGACAGTGTAAGAGTTGTGTTTCCTGCTGTTATTGAAAGATTTGAAACGTTCGCGGGTGGAAAATTCGTGAGTGTTGTGAATGTGTTGTCGGAAGATGTGGCCGTGTTTGATGAACTATCAGCTGATTTAACGCGGTAGTTATATTGCGTTCCGTCTGAAAGTGAAGTCAAAATCACACTGTGATCTGTCACGAGAGTGTTGTTGGTTTTCGTTGAACCGTAATTCACGCTCGTTCCATATTCGACAGTGCTTGTTGAGGCCTCGTTCGTGTTCCAAGTTATTCTCGCGCTCGCTTGCGTGATATCTGTTGCAGTGATGTTCGTGATCGTTGGAGCTGTTTGATCGAGAGTCGAAAACGACTGTGTGGAAGATGTTGCTTGATTGGCGCTTGAATCTTTAGAACGAACGCGGAAGAAATATGTTTTCCCTTCAAGCAAATTCACGAGTCCTAAAGAATGACTAGTGACAAATGAAGCATCGGTTACCGTGCCGACTTCAAAAGATTGAGTTAGCCCGTAATCAACTGCACTATCTGCTGACTCGTTTGTAGTCCAACTCACAACTGCTGAATTCGTTGTAATTTGTGAAACTACAATATTGCTGATCGTTGGAGCTGTTGAATCTGCTGGAGGCTCTTCTGGACCTTCTGTCGGAGGAGTCCCTGCTCCTCCACCGCCTCCTCCTGTACTCATAGTAGGCACAACAACTGAAATAGAAACTTGATCCTGTGAGCTGATTGGAAGCGCAATCGAACCAAAATCCCCAAAAGTTCCGCCAATTGTAACAAAATATGTTCCGACGCTGGATGGATTTGTAATTTGATTCGTTCCTGTTCCAGAACTTGTCGCGTTTGTACCGATTTCAATTGTGACTCGACTTGTTGCCGCGATTGTACCGCCATCTCCAGAACAGATTGTGATCGTCAAAACATCTAACGACATCGCAACCGAAGCCTGTTCTGTGCCAGCACAACTTGTCGCGGTTGTAAGATCGGTTCCGTCATCAGCGACATCAACATCATCTTCAGTGATTGACGCAGTATTAAACGAGGTTGAGAAAGTCAAAGTGATAGTTTGACCTTCAGAAACACCGGATGGAGTTGTAAAGAGCACTTGGTGATTTGCGCTTTGGCTAGCTTGAAGCGTTGTTGGATAATCATTTGCGCTTGAAACTGTTGCCGCTCGCGCTGAAGGCACCAAAATCATCGTCGTTAAAACAGCGGTGATGATTACGATGCTCCAGATGTTTTGAATGGATTTTTGCACACAAGTTATTTGCGTTTACGCGCGAGTGAATAAATTAACAAAATAGCTACGACAAGCACAACATCAACAACCATTATCTGCCATGGTACATACCAAAAATCGAAATTTGATGTGATTGTCTGCTCTGATTGACCGTACTTGAGTGACAATTCAGCAGTCATAGGACCGATTGCAAACAATCTCATTTGATCTTTCGCGCTTTCAAAAAAATTTTTTGGCGTTTCTGATCCGACTAAAAACTGCCTAGTTGAATTTGGAAGCACTCGGCCAACGGAAGGATTTGCATCAAACTCATCAACTGTTCGTCCAAAAAAATCTTTCAACTTGATGATCCCGGTTGGAGTTACATGAACATTCCCCTGATTTTGCAAACGAAATTCGTAAAGTCCATCAATTCTGCTGTGAGGCCATTCAGACTTTTTTGAAAAATCGAGAAGTACTAATTTTTCATTCGTTTCTCCTTCAACAGTTAGTAAAATAAGAGCTGCTGTTTTTGCTTCGACCATTGCTCCATTATCAGCAACTAAATCTGAAGGAGCTTGGGAAACTGTTATCGCGGCGTAATATCCGCCCGAAAGCGCTTCAGAAGGAATTGAAATTGTGAACGGAATTTCATATTTTGAATTTGCTGGAACGACAAATTCAGAAAATGCCAGGCCGATCCAGTCCGCAAGCCCAGAGTGATCCTCTTCAAATGGAATGAACGATGGAGTTCCCCCAACTCCAGACGGTTCAAATTTTATTACATCAAGATAATATGTCTGTTCAATCGTTTTTGTATTGATGACAGTTAATTTCTGCTTGATCGTTTCACCGCGCTGTACACTAACTTCCATTACAGATGGCGAAAGCGATGCCGCAAAAATCGAGACTGGTATCAATACAAGAATAATCGAAGCGAAAATAATCCTAAATTTCATATCAATAATTGCCAGCGGCAATAAAAGTTGTTGTGTTACTGTAAGTCAAAGCTGAAGTGCCTGTTGATCCAGCGGCTTTTATAATAAGGAATGATCGTTGATCAAACGCGAAAGTACTGGTCGTGACAATATCCTGCCCTGTTGATGTTATTGCTGTATCTGCCGAGTCAAATGTGCTGGTTGTAACTGTTGTGTCAGACGAACGTGCTCCATATTCTTCAGAGGCGGCCGTAACTGTTCCATCCGCAACATCGTCGAGCGCTACTGATCCGTTTCGCATATTTCCATCTTCCAAAACCTGAATGCTGTAACCGTTGTCGTTATCAATTGTGATCTCAAAACCCACAATTCCAGTCGCAACAGTCTGAAGATCAATGGACTCCAGTGTCAAACTTGATCCATTTAATTGGTAAAGATAGTCATTTGTTCCGTCAATTGTTGGAGAACTTGAGCCGACAGTTAGACGATCGAGTGTGATACTACCAGCGGCAACAGATGAAATTCTTCCAAAACCAACAACTTGACTGCCGCCACGATCCTGAACAACTGCCACATAATCAGTCGCAGACAAGCCTGTTGTAGATGACATCGAGACGGTAGTGCCTGAAAGCGCGGTTATTGCTCGTTCATTGCTTGAATTTTGAATGAACAAATCAAATGAAATGATTTGATCAAACACACCAGCACGATAATCGTTTGAAACCTGGTAAGAAGTGCTTGTGGCTGAACCTCCAGGACCGATTATGGAACTGTCGCGAAGTCCATAGCTTGTGGAACTTGAAGTGTCTGAACCACCGGTTGAGATTGTGTCCCACCGGATTTCATAGTTTGTGGAAGTCATGCTGGCAGACGCAAAGCTTGCCCATACAAAAAACCCCACAAGTGCAAAGGTGATAGTGCGTTTAAACATACTTTTCCTTCACGAATACATTGTATCATGAACACCAAAAGTAGTCAAGTCTAGATTTTGCTAATTTTAGCAGAGAAAGAAATGTTTTTGGAGCAAAAAACTGTGGATAAGTGCCACTTTTTGTTCAAAATGACCAATTGTTGGAAATTATCCACAGAAAAGGCCTGTTTGTTTACACAAAAAAAAAAAAAAAAGACCTATTACAAGAATCGTTTTTCTACAGTCACATATTCAAAATATCCGAACAAAGTTCGGATATTTTGAATGGTGGACCAGTGGGGATTCGAACCCCAGACCTTCGCAATGCGAATGCGACGCTCTGCCAACTGAGCTACTGGCCCCCGAGCGAGCGAAATGGCCAAGCCGAAAGGCTGTAGTCAATATCCAAATATTTATGGAAAACTTGTTTGCAAGTAAATATTTGGATATTGACTACAAAACCAGAAGGGTTTTACCATTTCCTAGCGAGGCCTGCATAGACATCACTTTATGACTCTGCACTCCATAAAGAATGAAAACTGGTCATCTGCTTGTTTTTCGCGTTGATAAATTTTCAACGTATCTATGGATATGTCTCAAATTTTTCAACGCTCCAAAACTGCGCATCTTACTCAATTTTCATCTTTCTAAGTGCAGTTTCACAATGTGATGTCCATGTTTTGTTTCACGTGGAACAGAAAAATTGAATTCTGGGTTCTGGGTTCTGGGTTTTTGGTTTTTAGATCCTATACGTAAATCACCTTCCAATTATTCTAAAACAAACTTATCAACGAATTAATTTGCTAAGAACATTCAAAATCTGATTAGATGCAAGCGAAATGCGAGGACGATGCCTAGACGACCTTAAACGGTCGTTGAGGTATCGCCCACAGCATGAACTTGCAGATCGCAGATTTTGGATGTTCGATGGTGATCCGGGAGGGACTTGAACCCCCATCAACTGCTTAGGACGCAGCTGCTCTATCCAATTGAGCTACCGGGTCAGTAAATGGGATAACTTGCATGTATTTATTGAGTTATGTGTCGTAAAATGTCAAACGAACTGTGATATACTTGAAGTGAACGCGAGTATCATACGAAAAAAAACAATTAACGTCAAAATATCTATGACAATCGAACTTTTTCTCATATTTGCAATAATAATACTTGTTTTTGTCGTTATTCTACTTATCGCCAGACGAAATAACTCTGGAACCGACGTAAACGACAAATTTTTCACTCTTTTCAACGATTTCAGACGTGAACTTCAGGAATCAACAAATTCACAGCGCCGCGAGGTTCACGAAAAGCTCGACTCAATGCATGATCGGCTTGTTCATAACATGGCAGAATCAGCATCAACTCTCCAAAAGCACTTCCATCAAACCTCAACGATGTTCAAGGATGTTAACGATCGTTTGTTTACACTAGATTACACAAACAAACAAATCCTCAACTATTCTGATCAGCTAAAAAGCCTGGAAAACATTCTCAAAAATCCAAAACAAAGAGGAATACTCGGCGAATACTGGCTCGAAACCTTGTTGGGACAAGTTTTAACGCCCGGGCAATATAAAATGCAATATCAACTTGGAATTGACGAAACAACCGGCCAAAAACTAATTCCAGACGCAGTTATTTTCGTAAAAGAAATGTTGATACCTATTGACGCAAAATTTTCGTTAGAAAACTACAACAGAATTTCTCTTGAAACAGATCAGATCAGGCGCGAGGAACTAGAAAAGCAATTTAAAGCGGACGTAAAACTACGAATTGATGAAACATCGCGCTATATTCATCCTGAAAAGGGAACAACGAACTTTGCATTTATGTTCGTTCCCGCAGAAGGTGTTTATCATAATTTAATAAGTGCTGATGTTGGCGCAGTAAAGGTAAACACTCGAAATTTGATTGAATACGCCTTTGAAAAAGGCGTAATGATTGTGTCTCCAACCTCATTTTTTGCTTATTTACAAACAGTTCTCCTCGGTCTAAAAGCTCTACAAATCGAAGAATCCGTAAAAGATATACAAAAACAGGCTGAACTTCTGATGCGACATATGAAAGCTTACGAAGAGCATCACAACCGTGTTGGAAAACATCTGGAAACTACTGTTCGGGCATATTCAAGTTCATCAAGCGAACTAAAAAAAATAGATAAAGATATTTTTCGAATTACAGAAGGTGTGGCAGGGAAACAGTTGGATATTGTTGAAATTGAGTCAGGAACTGAAAGCGACGAGATTGCAAAGGAAATTTGATTATTTTATCTTGAAATGGTTTAATGTTGGCGCCAAATGGCAAAACGAAATTGCCGAAGGAGAGTAATGAACAGCGCAAAGATCCTGGTTCTGTCTGAAATTATTGTGCTGACTGTGGTCGTAGGTTTCTCCTACACAACGGAACCTGTATCGACTATTATCTTCGTCATGGTTTCCGCGGCTATTACGGCTGGCACGGCTATGATGGGCCAGTCGGACTGGAACATTTCCTTCATGGCCGCATGGACAGTCGCCATGGGAGCGGTTTTTGCCGCGTTTGCAACGCCAATTACCGCATTGATACTCCATTTGGGTATTGCAATCGGCCTCGGTCGCGTATTTGACGAATCCTGTCGTCTCAAAGCAATCTGGATCATCCCAACCATGTTGGCAGAATTCTTTAGCATTTTGGTGTTTCTCAAGCCAGATGCTGTTTATTCGGGATTTCTCGCGATGCTCGCTGTCCTTTCAGTTTGTCTTTCACTGGAACTAAGAGCCACCGACAAGCCGCCTCATCCCAAGCCTCCTTCTCCCGCATAACCGCTGTGTTGTGCGGTTTTTTGTCTTTAGAGAGTTTAGATAGTGAACAAGCAGAAGAAAAACGTGTTTTTTCTGTGCTACAACTCTGCTGATAACTTGACCGATTTTTTGCTTCAGGTAAACTAACGGCGTTCATTAACTTAAAAAAGATTCTTCGGCCTTAGGCCTCAGAATGACAGATGATGGAATAACTATGCCAATCCTACAAAATGCCAAAAAAGCGCTTAGACAAAGTGTTAAACACGAAAAACGCAATCAGACTATCAAAGCAGAAATACGTTCTTTGCGTGTGAAGCTTCGAAAGGCTGTAACAGCCAAAAAAATTGATGAAGCAAAAGAGGTCGCCAGACTTATTGGAAAAAAACTCGATAAAGCGACAACAAAAAAAATCTTCAAAAGA
Source organism: Candidatus Uhrbacteria bacterium (assembly GCA_016208545.1). Lineage (GTDB taxonomy): Bacteria > Patescibacteriota > Patescibacteriia > UBA9934 > GWF2-40-263 > JACQXU01. The sequence goes on from JACQXU010000019.1 coordinate 16,760, forward strand.
AATACAGCGGCTCGTCTTAAATCGAGAATGATGAAAAATATAAATGCTCTCAAAATTTCATAAGCAAATGATCTGTCACAAGATCAGTTGCCAGATCGGCCGAAATCCGGCCGGTTTTTATTTTCAAATCAAATTCAAACAATAAATCGTGCGCTATGCGTAAATCACTAAACGAAAACATTCGTGCTTGCTCCAAAGATTTTTGAGCGACAAACGGATGAACATCGAGTTCTTCAGCAACCGTTTGTTTTGTAACTTTCGGATCTAGATCAAGCATTGCTCTTGTTCCAAGCAAAACTCGAACTTGGCGTCCGAGCATTGTCAAAAGATAATGATCGTCCGAACCAGAAGAACGTTCCTCCTCAAGCAAACGAATTGCGCGAGATGTTTGCTTTTTTGAAATCGCATCCATGAGTTCAAAAATTTTCCCTTCAAAACTTGCCAAAACCAACTCATCAACCATTTCTTTCGTAATTAATTTTCCGTGACTATAACCAATCAATTTTTCAATTTCGTGCGACATTTGCCATAAATCACTTTCAACTCTTTCAACAAGCGCGGTTGATGCGTTTTGGTCTATTAAGCCGCCAAATGCACGCGCGCGATCAAAAATCCATTTTACCAGCGCTGGTCCTGTCAAAATAGGGAAAGGATAAGTGTGAACTTCCGCGGTTTTAGAAATTTCTTTAATCCATGATTTTTTTTCAACAACTTTTGTCTCGATTGCTTCCCAAAGAATCACAATGCTTGATTCTGGCATTCGACTAAATCCATCAAGCCAAATTTTTTCATAAGGTTTTTTCAAAAAAGAAAATAAACCATTCACAATCACCATTCTGCGTGAACCTAAAAATGGAAACGAACACACGGATTGCAAAACTTCTGATACTTCGAGTTTATTTGAATTGTCAGAAGGAAAACTGACCGTATTATATCCGGTTAGATCGTATTTTCTTCGAAACGCGTCTTTCAACTGCCGAACTTTTTCTGTGACGCGAAACGAATCTTCACCGTAAATTAGTATGAGCATACATTTTTTATCCTTTCCTACTTTCATACTTTCCTATTCTTCTACTTTTATTTCTTCCATCTCTCCCCAATTTTCACCTTTTTCAATTTCAACAATAAGTGGAATTTCAAAATTTGCAACACCTTCCATCATTTCTTTTACACCTCGCGCGACTTGATCAGAAACATCATTTTCAACTTCAAAAACCAATTCATCATGAACCTGCATCAACATTGTTGCGGAAAGCTGACTTTGTTTTAACCAACCGTCAACCGCGAGCATTGCTTTTTTCATAATATCAGCCGCTGTTCCTTGAATTGGCATATTGATCGCCATTCGTTCTGCGGCGGCAATTAGCATTGGAACTCCGGAATTGATTTCAGGAAAATAGCGCCGACGGCCAAAAATTGTTTCAACAAACCCATCAACATGAGCTTTTGTTTTTGTTTCATCAAGATACGCCTGAATTGCGTGATGAATTTCAAAATAACGATCAATAAAAATCTTAGCTTCTGAAAACGACAAACCTGTTGAACGAGAAAGAGAACGCGGTCCCATTCCGTAAAGAATTCCAAAATTGATCGTCTTGGCCGCTCGACGCTGTTCTTTTGTAACTTGATTTTCATCAATTTCCCAAACTTCCGCGGCAGTGCGAGTGTGAATGTCAGCGCCTTGTTTGAAAGCTTCGATAAAAGGCTGATCTTTTGCAATAACAGCCGCAAGTCGAAGTTCAATTTGAGAATAATCAGCCGCGATTAAAACTTTTCCGCGCGGAGCCACAAATGCACGGCGAATTTCTCGACCAAGCTCTGTTTTAATCGGAATATTTTGCAAATTCGGTTCAGAAGATGACAAACGGCCAGTCGCTGTAACTGTTTGATTGTAAGTTGTGTGCACACGGCCGTCTTTGTCAACTAATTTTGGAAGCGCTTCAACATAAGTTGATTGTAATTTCGCAAGTTCGCGATACTCGCTAATTAGTGGAACTATTTCGTGTGAATCCCAAAGCTTTTCAAGTTCAGGCGCGGCAGTTGAATATCCTGTTTTTGTTTTTTTGATTCCTTTTGTTGATAACTTCAACTTTTCAAAAAGAATTTCCGCAAGCTGAATAGGTGATTGAACATTAAAATCGAAATCTGCAAGAGTGTGAATTTTTTTCTCAAGTTCAGAAAGACGTTTTAATAAATCTTTTGCAAACTCCTCGAGCGCTTTTGTATCAAGAAGAACTCCTGCCTTTTCCATTTCATACAAAACAAAAATGAGAGGTATTTCCATTTCTTCAAAAATCGAAAAAACATTTACACTTTTTAACTTTTGTTCAAGTTGTTCAGCAAGTTTCGGAAACGTGGCAACGAATTGACCTAAACGTTCGTAATCTTTTTGTGTTGCGAATGATTTTGGTAATTCTTGAGACAAATCAAGAGAACGCGAACCAGAATTCAAAAGATACGCGGCGATCATTGTGTCAAACGTTCTTTTGAGCGACCAGTCTGTCTGATGTAATAAATGTTTGAGATTATGAGTTATAATAAAAGACTTTTCAACAATTTTTTTTACTTCTGCAAGATGTTTTTGAGCCGGATTTGGAACAACGATAGTTGTTTTTCCGTCTGACAAAGAAACTGCCGCTTGTGTTGAACCAAAAAGATCAGCTTGCTGTTCAGCAATAAAAACTCCAAGTCGTCCGCTCATCTTTTCCAAAACTTTTTTGATCTCTGTCTCATCGCGCAAAATTTGTATTCTTCCATTCTGCTGTTTTTCCTGCTTCACATCTTCACTGTGTTTTCGTAGCAACGTCCTGAACTCTAAACGCTGATATATTTCACGAATAGCATTCCAATCAGGTTCTGTTGTTTTTGCTGAGTCAAAATTAAAATCAGTTTTAACATCGCGCACAATTTCAACCAATTCTTTCATGTCTTTCGCTTGTTTTTCATTTCCTCGTAATTTTTTTGCTATTTTTTCTTCGATATTTCCATTTTCAAGAGCCGAAAAAATTCCATCCAAAGTTTTATGGGTTTTCAATAATTCCGTTGCTGTTTTTTCTCCAATTCCAACAACGCCCGGAAGATTGTCAGATGGATCACCACGCAGAGCTTTGTAATCAATCAGTTGTTCTGGTGAAAGACCATATCTCTCCTGCACAGCATTTTCATCATACGTTTTAGTTTCTGAAATTCCTTTTTGAAAAAAAACAACCTTCGTGTGAGGTTTGACAAGCTGAAGTGAATCCAGATCGCCTGTAACAATCAGAGTTTCAAAATTTTTTTTCTCTGCAGATTCTGCAAGCGTTCCGATAATATCATCAGCTTCAAAACCTTCGGCCGAAAGCGAAGGAATACGGAAATTTTTCAAAATATCTTGGATGATCGGAATTTGATCGTAAAGTCCTTGTTCCTTTTTTTCACGCGTGGCTTTGTACGCCTCGTATTTTTCGTGTCGAAAAGTTTTTCCAGGCAAATCCCAAGCAACAGCCATGTAGTCCGGCTTAAACTGCTCGCGTATTTTTTCAAGCGCCATTGAAAATCCGTACGCGGCATTCACAACCAAACCATCTTTTGTTGTAAGTGGTGGAATGGCGTGCCACGCTCTGTGAAGAAGGGCATTTCCGTCGAGGACTAAAAAAATCTGAGTTGGTTTTGACATGCCGTCAGTTTAGCACGGCCGTTCTGCTTTGTCCCAAATCAAATCAAACAAAGTTTCGTAACTTCGCGCAATATCACCGGACGCCAAAATTATCATAGTATTTTCCTTTCGAGTTGTGATAAACGCAACATTTCCTGCAAAAGCAATAATAGTCGCAGGAAGAACAATCCCTTCTGGAAGAAAACGCGATTCGCGCAATTCCTCTTTGTCTTTTTGAACAATTTTTTTTGCATCACGACTTAGAGGAATCAGTTGGCGACTTTTAATTCCGCGTTTAATTCTCTCGGCGATTACACGACTAACTATGTAATGTTCTTTCACATAATCAAGAAGTCCAACACCGGTTGTAATCAGACGATATTCTTTAACACCAGACTGAAAAAGCTGTTTCCACATTCTCTTAAATCCATCAGTGCCTTCATAAATTGTAACCCCAGGTCCTTCTTCAACTGTGTCTTTGAGCATTTGAAGCAAAGGCATTGTTTTTGAAAATAATTTCCCTCGCTCTCTCATCACCATTTCAAGATTGTCTGGCGGTTCGGCAATATAAACTGTTGTTTTTTTATCTTTACCCAAACGAAAAACTTCGTGGCGAACAAGTCGCTCTAAAATTGGATACAAAGTTGTGCGAGGAAGCTCTGTCCTACGAGAAAGCCCAAGAACAGTTGATGTTCCAAGTTCAAGACCAGCCAAATAAACTTTGACTTCTTTGTCGTCAAGTCCGTACGCGCCGAGCCCTTTTATTAGATCCGGCGAATATTTCATATGCATATATAATCACAATAGATCATTTTTTTAAAAAGAGTAAGTGTTGTCGAAATATACGACAATCGCTATTGGCATTTTTGCCATACAAATTATTCTGTAATCAGATAAAAGAGGGAGGTGCAACGTGATCGCTTTGTCCTTGTTCGAACTCTCGATCCTTTACCTATGCGCGCACTTTATTGGTGACTTCGCATTCCAGAGTGCATGGATGGCGGCGGAGAAAGGAAAAAAGTTCGAAGTTCTGATCTATCACTGCGCGACCTACACTGCGCCGTTCGCGGTTCTGCTCGCACTTCTGAACGGCCGCACGCCTTTTGCGCCTGACGCGCTGTTCGCACTAGCGATCTTCGGCACGCATATCGTGATCGACACGCTCTCGGCTCGACTGAAAGTCATCAAGACAATCTGGGCTGACCAGTTGTGCCACTTCGCAGTGATCGCACTTTTGCTCTTTGTCGGTTGGCTCTAACCGACTCTCTGCTCCCAATCTCGGGAGCTTTTTTTAAAGAAAAAACCGCGCTTTCGGAGTTTCCGATTGCGCGGTGTGAGAAAGATGTCGAACGGAAGATCGCTAGGCCGTGGCCGCGATCGTGGACGCGAAACGTCCAGAGGTGATCAACTCGATCAGTTCGTCGAAATCGGGGACATCCCTCTGGAAGCCCTCGATCGTGGTGATCTTCACACGATCAAGCCCGCCGTTGTTCTGCCTGGCGACCACGAGACCAGTCGTGGTCTCGACCCTCTGCGGAGCCAGATTGATCCTGGAGAGATCGTAGGCACAATCGCCCTTGCACAGGGTGATCTGGAAGCCCTTCACCTTGTCCCAAGCGACGATCGTCGGGATGATGAGGCGCCTGCCAGCGTCCTTGGCCGTGAGGAGCACGATCCTACCGTTGTCGACCGTGAGCGAGAAGTCCTCGATCTCGCTGACCGCGATCGTCCTCGACTTCCACTGCAGGATCTCGCCGGTCTCAAAGAGTGTCACCAGCTGTGCCGCGCTCGTCGCGTGCACCTGCCTGGTTCCGACCGAGGCACAGATTAAGATCTCGCGCCCGATCACGTCGAAGGTCTGGGCGAGGCTCGCATCGACCGGGGTCTCGATCTGCACGAACGAGCTTCCGGGCGCGTACAACTTGCCGCACAGCACACGCTTGCCCTGACGCGCGATCAAGAGCAGGGTCGAGGAGTCCGAGCCGAACATGGTGGCAGAGATATCCCGGTCGTAGACCGCGGAGAGGAACTCGGCGAAGATCTTTCCGTTCGGATCGCTCGGCACGAAGTCCTGATCGAAGGCCGCGATGTTGATGCCGCCCATGAGAACCGAGATGAACGAGGCGTAGTAGAACCCATCGATGAATATCCCGTTCATGTCGGCCTTGGTGATGACCACGTTGAGATCGGCGAGCTGAGGCGCGCTTTTCGCGCTCTCGCAGTAGACGATGTGGGCGACCTCACCGTTGTTCCTGGTTCCGAAGCAGATGATCGCGGCGGCCTGCAAGCCCTCCTTGATCAACTTCCCGATGATCTCGGTGATCTGCCCCTGGGGCACGATCAAGCTTTTCAGCGTGATCCTGCCCCCCTTTCCGTCAATCTCGATCTGCCTCTGATCGCACTCGATCTTCATTGCACTTGCCCCTTTGCCCGTTTGGGCACTGTTGATTCGCCTCCCCGAAAACCATTTCGGTTTGGCAGAACGAGGCAAAGTATGCCTGTGTTATTAAAAAAGGTCAAGAGGATAATGGTAGCCGCAGGCTAAAGCCTGCGGCTACCATTGGTTTAAACAAAAAAACTCCCGAACAAGTCGGAAGTTTTTTGATGGGGCGACCACCGGGAATTGCCCGCGCCTCTCGCCTCTGCAGAGGCTCGGGCTGGGCACCGCCTCGCCATGCCGTCTGCTGACGGCATAAGGCTCCGGCGTTCAATTCCCGACAAAAGCCACTCAAGTGGCTTTTTGTGGTTTTTATAGATCAAAAAACTCCCGAACAAGTCGGAAGTTTTTTGATGGGGCGACCACCGGGAATTGAACCCGGATCAGGAGAGCCACAATCTCCTGTGTTAACCGTTACACCATGGCCGCCATGTCAAAAAGATTACCAAATGGTGCGTTTGTTTGACGAAATCCGAACCTTTTTTGAACGGAAATGACGGCGTGCTCCCCGCCTGTGCCGAGGCTTCGGCGGGCAGGCGCGCGCCAAACTGAACGCTCGGGCGGGCAAAAAGGAAGGGGGTTGGAGAGTGGACGTCCACCAGGAATTTTCGCCCGGCGCTCGCTTTCCGCCGCCGCCGAATTTCGTGCCAGCGAAGCTGGCGCGTCGCTAAAAAATTTACAAAGATTTCGAATCATAAAATGCATTGACGACTACGTTAATGCAAACGCGTTAGGTTATATCAAACGGAAAAGAAGATGTGCTTGCTGGAGCTGTCCACAAGGACGACTGAATCGTGTGCAAATCTCGGCGGACGCAAACTAGCTCCGCCTCTTTTTATTGCCGACTTTTCCCGTGAAACTTTTTATGAACTTCTTTCATTTGTTTATTTGTAATGTGTGTGTAAACTTGTGTTGTTGTGATAGACTCATGCCCAAGCATTGACTGAACTGAACGAATGTCAGCGCCAGACAACAGTAAGTCGGTCGCGAATGTGTGTCGAAGAGTATGAGGTGTAATTTTTTTTGTGATTCCGGCTTCAGTCGCATCTCGTTCAACAATTCTCTGAATCGAACGTGATGTTATTGGTCCTGTGTTTTTGCGTCCGACTTTCGCGCGGTCATGGGACACAAACATAAATAGGGAAGTATCGTGGCGTTTTGAAAGATATAATTTTACTGCTTCTTTTGCGGAGTCTGACAAAAAAACTATTCGCGGTTTGTCGCCTTTACCTCGTACAGTAAATTCGTCACGCTTCAAATTCACTTGTTCAATTTTCAAATTCGTAAGTTCGCTAACACGCATTCCTGTTGAAAATAACAACTCTAAAATCGCAAAGTCGCGAATACTAATTATTCCAACGGCTTTCTTTTTAGCGACCGAAAGTAGACGATTCAATTCTTCCGCTTCCAAAAATTCAACTGTTCTTTTTGATTGTTTGGAAAGTTCAATCTGCTCTGGCTGTAAAGAAGAAATATCTTGTCGCGCTAAATATTTCAAAAAAGATCGCAGTGCAATTAGATGATAGTTTTGTGTGCTTTTTTTAAGAGTCTCTTCGTCACGTCCTTCGCGCAACCGATTTAGCCAAAGGCGATATCCATGCACTGTTTCTCGAGTAATTTTTTTTGCAACTGGATTCCCAGCCCATTTTGAAAATCGTCGTAAATAAAAATCATAATTGCGAATCGTTTTTTGAGACCGTCCGCGTTCAACTTCTAGATATTCAAGAAAATCCGTAATGAGTGAGTTGAGTGTTTTCATAAACACATTATACGACACATTGATCCTTTCATCATCTAAACCATTTGTGATAGTATGTCTTTGCTTCATTCACCATAAACCCAACACCTAAAACCTCCTTTTCTATGCCCAACTCATTCTTTGATTCTTTGCCATCCAAAACCTCTTTTTGGGTAGGTTTTGTCACGGCAATTCTAGTTCTTGGAACACTTGGATTTATTTTGTTAGGAAATTGCGTGCTCGAAGGTTCTTGTGCACTTAATGGAATCGAGAAAGACGACAATAAAATTGCTCTTGATGATTCAGAAGGTGGTTTCGCTATTCCAGACGACACTGCCGAACCAGAACCTGCCGCAGTTCCGTCACTAAGTGACGACGATCATTTGCGCGGCGACAAAAACGCGCCAATCACAATTATTGAATATTCGGATTTTGAATGTCCATTCTGCGGTCGTTTCCATCCAACAATGCAACAGGTTATGACCGACTACTCCGGAAAAGTAAGATGGGTTTTGCGACATTACCCGCTTTCGTTTCATCCAGAAGCGCTTCCAGCGGCTAACGCGGCAGAGTGTGCTTCTGAACAAAACAAATTTTGGGAATATGCCGATAAGTTGTTTGAAAAACAAGATTCACTTAGTAAAGATTATTACAAACAACTCGCAACAGAACTTGGACTCAACGTCAGTCAGTGGCAAACATGCTTTGACAATTCAAAATACAGCGACAAAATTGAAGCTCAATATCAGGGCGGCGTTTCGGCTGGAGTTACTGGCACACCTGGATCGTTCATAATTGATGAAGATGGAAACGCAATTCCGATAAAAGGTGCGCTTCCATACAGCTCTGTATCGTCCGCGATTGATCAACTTCTTGCAAAATAAAAACAGCAAAACTCACTAAGTGGCACTTAGTGAGTTTTTTATTCTTGCGTTTTATATCGAGTGAGCCAATTAACTCCAAGTGAAACAAGAGCCGCGATGAAAAATGCGGAACCAATTGAAAAATTCATTGTGATTGGAATCAAAATAACCAAAATCACAACTCTCCCAATTCCTATTGCCATTTCGCGCAGAACAGTAAATTCATCAATATAATGTCCGGAATCTGCGGCTTGCTGATAGCTCATTGTGTCAAGCGGCATGCGCATCATAATTGAACCAAAACTGTGAAAAGTTGAAGCCGCAAAAACTCCGGTAATTGTTTGAACAAATCCTTTTGCAATCCATCCAAGCGCATAAATCAAGGGACTGTCGCCAATTAACCAATGAAATTATCCGCAATTTGCCATAGAAAAAAGTTAATTTTTATGCTAAAATGGAAGTATATTTAGCTAATAATTAGCATAAAATTCTATGGTAAAAATCGAAAACAAAACCATTAAATTGGTTACGACAACAGAGGAAGAATTAATAGAGAAATTAGTCAA
>JACQXU010000022.1:0-32627 GCA_016208545.1 Candidatus Uhrbacteria bacterium
TTTATTTCTTCAGGGCTACATGTCGCATAACGAAGTTTCACTTGTTCAGCAACGTCAATTGAAGTTCTCAAGCCAAGAGCAATATCTGAAGTAATATGGTCAGACCCAATCGGTAAAACTGAAGTGTGAAGAACATCGCCTTCTTCATAAACAACTAAAGACGTAGTTGATGCGCCAATGTTTACAACACAAACACCGAGTTCCTTCTGACGATCTGACACAACAGCTTCTGCTGTTGCGAGAATTGAAAAAACTAAATCTTCGATATTCAATCCGGTTCGATATACTGCTTTTGTGAGATTTTTAATTTGTGAACCCAAACCTTGAATGATAAGCGCATCAACTTCAAGTCGAATTCCGTTCATTCCAACCGGATCTTTAACACCGCGCTGACCATCAACAATAAAACTTTTTGGAATAACGTGAATTATCTCGTAATTTGTCGGCGTCGCGACTGTTCGAGCGGCTTCGATTGCGCGCTCAACATCTTCTTCACGAATTTCACCGTCGCTTCGCCCGACTCCAATCACACCTCTTGATTCTTGTGAAATGATGTGCCCGCCGCTTATTCCGACCCAAGCTGAATTGATTGGAACGCCAGTGATTCGTTCAGCTTGTTCAAGCGCGCGAGAAACAGAGGAAACTGCGTCTTCCAAATTTGTGATTGTGCCTTTATTCACGCCAGATGAAGGAACCTCAACAGCGCCGATGATGTGCATCTGCTCTTTTCCGTCAGATGACGGAACCAGTTTTCCAACCGCCACACGCACGGCATGTGAACCAACATCAAGCCCTGCATAGATTTCTTCGGTCATACCCGGTAGTACAACAATGATACTTATATTTGTTAGTGTTTCTTTGACTGACATTGTTACGACATCTTACGTATGGAGTCGTACAATCTTTATTAATACACAGCAGAACAGGAGACAGATCATTGTTGTCCTACCGGGCATACCCGATAGTACAACAATGATATTTATATTTGTTAGTGTTTCTTTGACTGACATTGTTACGACATCTTACGTATGGAGTCGTACAATCTTTATTAATACACAGCAGAACAGGAGACAGATCATTGTTGTCCTACCGGGCATACTCATACTTTTCTTCAAGTATAGCTCGTTTAGGAAAACAAACGCAAATGCGGGGCGAAAATCACTACACCGATTACGACAGCGATTAAAGACATAAGTAGCACTGTCGCGGCCATAATGTCTTTAATGTCATGAACGATTGGATGAATTCTGGGTTTGAACGTGTCAACAATTCGTTCAAACACACTATTTATCAGCTCGAGAGTTAATATGAGTCCAATGAGCAATAAAAGTACAATCCATTCAAACGCGTTTACTTCAAACCAAATTGCCAGAACAATAATTGCAACTGCCGCAAGTGTTTGCATACGAAAATTTTGTTCACTTTTGAACACAACTCGAACACCTCGAAGCGCGTGAGAAAAACTTTTTATTAAACGACTTATAGACATAGTCTGTTCAAAATTTTTGTTTGCAGTGAAAACATTTTTTCCGCATCTTTTGATTTTTCATGATCGTATCCGAATAAATGCAGTAGTCCATGAATTATCAAAAAAGTTATTTCTTTTTCTGCACTGTGTTTAATTTTTTTGGCTTGACGACTAGCTCGCGAATAGGAAATTAGAAGTTCGCCGCTGTCTTTTGTGAGTGGAAAAGACAAAACGTCGGTCACGGAATCTTTTCCACGATAAACACTATTCGCGAAACGCATTGTTTTATTGTCAACAAACGCGATTGAAACAGTGTACTTTTTTGCTTTCACTTCGCGGCTGACAAGTCGCAAAATCTTTGACAATTTAGAAATAGGAAAACGCTGACCGCTTTCTAACAATGTTTGATTGACTTCCGCGCGAATCATAACACGATTTTTTTCAAACTATTGATCATCATTTGAAAGGTCTGAACATAATCAGCTGTTGATTTCGTTGGAATTTCGTAAGTCAATGACAAAACTGTTGAATCAATCATAACAAGCGCGGCGCGTTTATTTTGTGCAATATAAAATTCAAGACCTGTTTTTGTGGTCGTCTTAACAATTTTTTCTTGTCCGCCTTGTTCTTGAGTCCAATCGCTTATTGTTTGAACAACAGCTTCAGGAGTTTGTGAACGAACAGCGATCACAAAAGATTCGCCGGTTGTTGTTTGAATAAAAGTTGACATTGGAGTTGGTCCGGTTTGCGTCTGCCAAATTGATGGATATACAAATTCAACAACTGAAGGAAGTGTAAAAGAAGAAACCAAATCGGCTTCGATCAGAGTTCCAGGCGCTATTCCACTTGGATTGTATAAATGAAAAACTTCATTGCCGTCCAAAAATCCATCAGCATCAGTGTCTGGTAAATTTAAGTTTGTTTTGTAAATCAATTGTTCTTCGATGTCTGTCAAACCGTCCGAATCTGTGTCTTTTCCCGGAACGATTTCGACAGACTGTGCAGGCTCTTCTTTTATTTCTTCTTCTTCTTTAACTATCGGTTTTTCAACTTCAGGTCGCGAAACAACAGATTGTGTAACAAGCTCTTGTGTTGTAGGAGTTTGTGTTTCAACACTCCGAAGCAAAATATAACCAGTAACGATCAAAGCTAGAATCACAATTCCTCCGGAAATGAGAAGCGCTTTTGTGGAAGCTGATAAACCTTTTTTCGTTGGTTGTTTCAAAATTGGAGCCGGTTTTTGTGGAGGTGGCGGAGTCGGAGGAATGTTCACAGCCTGCGGCCTTGCTTGCCCTTTCGGTTCAACAATTTTTGATTCTTTGCCATGACGATATTGCTCGGGCATCGTAAAAATCTGCGCATCTGGTGCAGTTTTTTTCTGTTGCTGATTTTCCATTTTCAATTCTGTTTCCTGCATAATTTTCCATTACCACTTACTCCCTTTCTCCCTTTCTTTTATTTTTTTCTTAACTTCCACTTGGAACTTCCAACAACTTCCCTTGTCCGTTTGGATTATATCCGGCTTTAACTTCGTCGCCGTCTGAATATCCGTCGCCATCTGAATCTGGATTCAAAGGATTGGTTCCATAAACTTCGATCTCTTCGCGATCAAACAGAAAATCACCGTCTGTGTCTGAACTTGTTGCATTGGTTCCAAATTGAGCTTCTTGCAAATCAGACAGTCCGTCTTTATCTGTGTCAACTTCTATAGCCTCTTCAGCTTCTACTGCCTCTACAGCTTCTTCAGCTTCTACAGCTTCTTGAGCCGGTTCTTGAGGCGTAACAGGCGTTCTAGAACTCAAAATTCGCCAAGAAATTAAAAATGCAATAACGATTACTGTCAAAACTGAAACAACGATGATAATAGTTTTTAGGTTTTGGGTTTTAGGTTTTGGGTGTTGGGTTTTGGGTGTTGGGTTTTGGGTGGAAGGAGTAGGAGAAGACTGAACTGGCTCCGAAACTAAATGAGTTGGCGGAGCTGTTGGCGGAATCACTTGCGGCGCGGCTTCGTCTGTTTTTGCAAAAATGTCTTCAGGAGGTTTTTGTAATTCGTCGAACATAGGTTTTTGGTGTTAGGTTTTGGGTTTTAGGAAAAAAATTAAGGCAATTTTCCAGCGCCGTTTGGATTATAACCTGCGGCGATTTCTTGACTGTCGCTATATCCATCTCCGTCAGTATCAGCTTTGTACGGATCAGTTCCGTACAATTTTTCTTGCGTGTTATCCAAATCGTCAAAATCCGGATCATCAACCAAAATCCATTCTTCCTTACACAATCCAATTCGGTCTTCGTCAATTAATTTCTCACAAACTCGAGAGTCTTGTTTTTGATTCGCCTCTTTAACGACGATCAAAAATTCACATTCTGATGGATCTTTTCCAAGCGTCGCACAATTTTCAGCAGTAACTGGCTCAAGACCAGAGTGGCATCCTTGTCGTTTATTCTCGTTTTGTATTTTATCACACAACTTCACATTTTGAGCAGAAACTGCAAGAGCATAATTCACACTGTCTGAACAAAGTCTTTTCCATTCTTCGTTAACGATATTTTCACAAATCGAGGTATCTTTTTTATCAACTCCAAGTTCCCAAACGCAAGCGTCATAACTTTTGTCTGTTAAGCCTTCGCAAAACAAAACATTTCCGGTTTGAGAAGCAAGTTTTTGAGTTTGTTGTTGAGCGCATTTTTCCTTGTCAACCGCACTCTGACAGGTTTGTTCGATTTGAGCGCGTTGATTTTCAAGTTCCTGCGTTTGCAGAGATGTTTCATTTCTTCCGCTGATAAAACGAACAGCGCCTATCACCAAAAACACAGCAATTAAAACTCCGACTGCGATAATCGCGACAGGTTTCCAAGAAATTTGTTTTTGTTCAGTTGGATAGTCGGAGAAAGGCATAAATTAGGTTTTTGGTTTTGGGTGTTTGCGAAAAAATTACTGCGAAGGACAATACTCAAAATTAATGTTAGAAAAATTCATCGTTCCGGTTCCGTTGAAAATTGTTTGAATCGGCATCAAAGTTTGCTTGTTCTGACACGCGAATGTTGACGGTAAAGGCAATTCAATATTTTGACCAACAGGAGTGATCGCAGTTTGCGAACTTGATTCTGTTCCCTTTGTCGCAGTAACTGTTGTTTTTGATTCCAAAACAGATTCGATGATTTTGTTATACATTCCCTTAATACCTTCAGCTGTCGTTGCTTGATACGCATAGTCTCCTTCAAAACAGTCATTAAGTGCTGACATTGTGTATCCATGGCATTTCATGCTAGACAAATGTTCCATGTAGACAATTTGAGTGGTGTTATTAGATATGACTGCGGAATAAAAAGTGATGTCACCAGATTTTATATGATCATAAATCATTCCGTCTTCATAACGAGCTTCGGCAATGCAAGCATCAGGTCCATCATAATTATAATCTTCAGTATTTTCGTCCGTTTCTGAAGTAAACACCTTAGAATAATCAGTACAGTGGTGATCATATTCTGACGGTGTATTCTCATCAAAATCTATAGGATGGTTTGCTTCGCCGTCTGCAAGAAGAATTACAAATTTTTTGTTTTCCGAAGGAGACTGTTCATCTAAAATTTGAATTGCTTTTTGAATAGCTTTGCCAGTTAATGTCCATCCACCTGTATTGTCCTTATAAGTTCCAATAATACTTTGTAGTATTGTATTATTCCCTGCTTCATTCAATGACAATAAACTGTCGGTGCTTGTTGGATTCATAAAAAGAACATCGTCTTGAACATTATGAACAGCATCGCCTTTTCCTGCCTCTTGTTCGTCTGGTGTTCCATATCCGTACGAGACTAAACCAATTCTGACTTCTCCTTCGTTGCCTTGATACGCATTGTACAAGTCGTCTATCGCTTGAATTGCGGATTCCGCGGCAATGTCAATTTTGCGATTTGGAGCAGTGGCGGCTGTTCCATCTGGAGCATCTTCCATTGTTCCTGTTAAATCCGTCACAAACACAATATCAATGTTTGGTTCAATTACATTTATGTTATCAATATTTGCTGTAATTTTTGTTCCAACAGAGCAAGCCGGCAAAACCAAAACCGCATTATCTGGCGAGAGTTTTTCTGTGTTGAAATAACTATAAAGATCAACGCTTGGAAGCGGTTGAGCACCGGAAAGTTCACTTTGCACTAAAATTCCTGTTTTCTTTAGTGAAAACGGACATGCTCCAGTACAATCACTCGCGCAAACAGGCGCAACGCAAACACTATCTGCTCCGCAAAGAGTTTTATTTGCTGAACTAGTATAATCTGTTGTATTTTTGTCCGGTGGCTGAAGTGTGCATGGTTTGCCGTTATCTGCTCCGCCATTGCAAACTCCTGCGTAATGGCACGAATATCCTGATTCGCACGAACTATCAGTTAAAACATCACTTTTTGGACAACTCGCGCCACGTTTTGAATCTCCATTATTGTAATCAATGCACCAATACGGCTGGTCGTTCCCATCGCAAAATTCATTTCCATTTATAATTCCGTCGCCGCAATACGAACCAGACAAAGTTTTATATTGACACTGCCAATTGCAATAATTGCAAGTGTCGTCGTACGAAGCTGTGCACGGATTTGTGCTAAATGGTCCGACATTCTCTCCGCCATTGTCGCACGCCTCAACACCACTAAAAACATAATTATCTCCGCAGATATTTTTCTGGCATCCGTTTGTGCAACTATCATTGTTTGAATCATTTCCATCATCACATTTTTCAGTTCCTTCCACTTTTCCATTTCCGCAAACTTGATCTCCGCCAGAACACGCAGACCAACCAGGCCATGAACAATCATTCTGACAAACGCGAGTTCGAGTAAGTTCGTAAGTGAAATCGGAACATTCGG
This sequence comes from Candidatus Uhrbacteria bacterium, assembly GCA_016208545.1. GTDB lineage: Bacteria > Patescibacteriota > Patescibacteriia > UBA9934 > GWF2-40-263 > JACQXU01. Next base: position 6,329 of record JACQXU010000022.1, read on the forward strand.
CGTTTAAACCGGCACAGTCGGTGTTTACATTGCATTTCTCTCCAACTTCTGTTCCTCCAACACAAACTTTACTGTTTCCACATTCTAGTTTTCCAGCTCCTCCTCCGCAGGAATATCCTGTTGGACAATCACTTTGCGTTTCACAAGTTGTTAAATTATCAGTACAAAGTTTTCCAGCCCACTGTTCACTTCCTCCGTCGCACTGTTCCGGACCATTCACAATTTTGTCTCCGCAAGAAAGTCCCGGCTGTTTGCAGTCATATGTGCAAGTTTTGGTTGGAGTATTTCCGTATTGTCCGTTTGACGCAACACAAGAATTCAACTTTGCCCAACTTTGCGCACCAAGCGTTGCAAAATTTTCAATTGAACCGCAATCGCACTCTTCACCGCCTGCCAAATATCCATCACCGCACAAAAATGCTGTTGAAAGTAAACATCCTGTTCCGCAGTGGCCATAAGTTCCGTTTAATTCTCCGTCATCACAAATTTCATTTCCTTCCAAAACACCATTTCCGCACTCAAATTGAATAAGCGGCGAACCAGCTGTCATTGCCTCTTGCGCTGACTGAAAACCTGAACAATCGTCTTTACACGCAACGTTAATGTATTCCGTTGAAACTGTTCCTCCTGACGGAGTCGGACATTTATCAACCAAAACTCCTTGATCCCAAACCTTCGCGCATTCTATACTTTGCACTTGTCCCAATTCGCACGTTTCACCAATTCCTGAAACTCCATCGCCGCACACAGCTGAAATTCCCCAACTTGTGCTGTCAGCGCAGAAAAGTGGATTTGAAACAAATCCTTTCGGAACTGCGGCGAGTCCGCTTAAATACTCCGCAACAACTGTCGCGTCATCAGTTGGAAACTGATCAATTGGGAAATTCCACACCGCATCTGCGTATTCAAGTTGAGTAAATAACGTATATTTTTCAGCGCCTTTATTTTGATAACCATAAACGTGCGATCCTTTTGGACAAACAAATTTCCCTTCCAACCCGTTAAAACAAGTTAAAGGATCAAAACCTTCGCCTTGCGACTTACAACCTTGCCAGAACTCGTCGATCGGATCTTTCGGAAGAGATGTTCCAACCGCGTTTGAAAGAACCGCGTTCCACGATTCCCATTTACTCACGCTCATTGCTGGAACATAAGTTCCTTGTTGAACTGTTGGATAACCTTCAACACATACTTCTGTGCCTGGACACTGCGGATCTGATGAACATCCTTGATTTTTTGTGACTGAACAATGTTTGTTTTGCAATCCATATTTTGTAAGCGCGGAAATCGTTGTTGTAATATCCGTCAATCTCTGCGTGTCATTTTGCAATTTTGCTTTGTCGTTGTCGCAAAATGCGTCTTTGGAAACATCAAGTGGACAATCTGATGCGAATCCGCTCACTGGTTTATCTTTGGAAATCGAACACTCGCCGTCAACAAATTCTTCAACACACTCACCATCCCATGAACAATTTATAAAATCATTTTTTTCATTTTTCACATACGCGCCACTCATTTTTTTACACAGTCCGACATTGCTGACAGCAATTGTGTTTGCATTGAATTTCCAGTGATCGAAAATCTGCGCAAAAATTTCTTTCGCATCAATTCCAGCATTTGGATTATATGAAACAACGTAAATGTTTGGATATAAAATCTGACTGTGCTCATTTGCCGCGGCAACATAAGCTGTGTTTCCAGATTGGATCGCTTGATATCCATCAATTTCTATTTCTTTGTAAGTGCCTTTAAAATTTTGCGATTCAAACCAATCCTTTGGGGAAAGATAACTCGGGTTTTGAAACACGCGAACTCCGATCGCGTCAGGCGTTCCTTCAACTTTGAAAAAAAGTTCCTGCAAAAGTCCGGCGGTTGCGACAGAAGTTACATCAACTGGATCAGCAAGCGACGGAAGATCATCAGTTGTTCCGTCTTCGCCTCGATCACGGCAATAATAGAAACCAAAGTTAGATGGTTTTGTCGGATCTGTTTTTTCAATATATGGAAACCCAAGTGGTGAACCCAAAGCCGGCCATGGATTTTCACAAACAAGAGCTGTAATTTCAAGCGAACCTGCTGTTTGCTTTCCTGATGTTGTCGGCGTATTTAGAGTATCTTTACCGATTGTCGCTGTCGCAACAACGTGCTCAAGTCCGTTATTTCCAACTGATGAAAATTCAGCTTTGTGCAACTGCTTTTTTGTAAGATCAACAATGTTTTCCGGAGTTCCACTTGCAAACGACGAACCAAAATCCCAAGTCCATCCGTAAATGCTTGTTGAGTTGATCGGTTCGTAAACTCCAAGCCCGTCTCGGTAAGTCAGAGCTTTAGCGGTAAATTCGTGCGTTTCATTTTTCTTTGAGAAAAATTGTGGAGAATGAATTTCATAATCTTTCAAATTGAGCGTTTTGGTGTCTTCAACACTAACAGCTTCGAGCAAACAAACTTCTTTGCCGATCTTGAACGTATTTGTCGTTTGCCCAAATTGGCATTTATTTCCTGATCCTAAACATATTCCAACTCCATTTTCACTTAACACTCCGTCGGCTTTATTGTCGTTTGTGATTTTGTCGCCAATTACTACAATTTGATAATAAGAATTCGGTTCAAGTAAATCATTATATTGAATCACAACTTTTTGACCGCCTACTGCATCATCAATTGTTTCAAAAGTTACTGGCGCATAACAAAATTGCAAAGCCGCTGAAACGTCTTTTCCAAAAAACGACCAAAATCCTGTTTTTACAAAATTCCAAAGTTTAGCAAACCAGCCAGATGGCGCTTGCCCTGTTGAAACAAGCTGATAGTTTGATGGACAAAGTGTTAGATTTGTTGAAATGTTTTTTCCGTTTATTGTTATCAATTTCAATCGAATGTTAGAAAGTCCATCCTTCACATTAACAAACGGCGGTTTTACATTTGGCCGAGAGAAACAACAACTACCTGCGCCGCATCCAAGCAGTTTACCATCTCCGCACGACTGATCGGTTTTACATGAACACTCGATTGCGAGCTCTGTGTCGCCAATCACATTTTCTGCTGAGGCTGTAATTGTTGAAATCGCGTAACCTGTTGTTGGATCAACCTCTTTTGGAGCATTTGTAGCAATTTGAGCCGCACCGTATCCTCCAATCGAGACTTTACTGCCAACAGCCGCTTCGCATTCCTCGCCTGTTTGTTTTTGAATGTCGCCGCAATACGATGGAGCTACATATTGAACAGACGAACCTTCTTTCAAACACACTGCGGAACATCCGTCGCCGGAATTCAAATTTCCATCATCGCAATCCTCGCCTTTTTCAGGCGCGCCGCTATTACCGCAACATGGAATTTTGAACGGCTGACATTTTGCTGGAGCTGTGCAATCCGCATCAACAGAACACGACTCATTATTGTCAGAACAGACAAGCGCACACTCTGCTGTTCCTTCGTTCAAACATTTTTCATTGCATCCATCTCCAGAAACCGCATTGCCGTCGTCGCAATCTTCTCCGGATTCCTTTTTCGCATTTCCACACGTCGCATAAACGAATTCTTCCGCGATCGCTCCTTCAAACAAACATTGGCCAGAACATCCATCGCCATTTTTGTTATTTCCATCATCACAATCCTCGCCTCCTTTTTGCGGCGCGAAATCAACAATTCCGTCTCCGCAAGTTGAGCCAACAGAAGATGATCCGTTGTTTAAACAAATTGAATTGCATCCGTCGCCGTTGGCTGTGTTTCCATCATCGCACTGCTCGAAAGCGTCAACGACATTATTTCCACACGTTGTCGCATTTCCCTCTTTCAAACAACTTGAAGAACATCCGTCATTTGGCGTTGTGTTTCCGTCATCACATTCTTCAGCTTCATTTTTTCCATCGCCGTTGTAGTCAATAATTCCATCTCCGCAAACTGATTGAGTGTGTTTAATTGAAGCTCCGGCATTCAAACAGTTGAACGTGCACCATTGTGGAAGTTGGTTTGTGAGACTTATCGCGCCGTTTTTGAGCATAAACGCAACATCCTGTGTTCCGCCGCCTTTCGCAACTGTAAAATTATCCGGCGTATCTTTTGAAACCCATGATTTCCATGTGTAGTTTGAATTTTGTAAAGCCTGTCCTGACGCGTCGCAATCATCTGGCGCTCCGTAAGTTGTTGCCTTGTATTCTTGTTTTTGTCCAACGTAATTCAATTTCTTTTTGTCTGGTGAAACGACAATCGAATCAATTCCGCAACTGATGTCTGAATCTTTTGTTTTGAAAACCCAAGAAAAATCATCGCCGTAATTTGCGCCAGAATCTTTGAGTGCAACTCCGGAATCAGATTTTATTGAAGTTCCGTTCAAAACCATTCTGTACCAAGTGTTCGCAAGCAAAACTGAACCGGTTTTGAAATCAACAAACATTGTTTTTGTGTCTTTGTTGTAAGTGACATTTTGAATGATGTTTGTTTTTGTGAGTTCACCTGCCGCGCAAAGCGAATCTTCACACTCAAAAAGCGAAACAACAGCGGTTGAAACAGTGGACGGATCAAGATCTGCGTCAAAACGAACCCAAGGCTGTGCGTTCACGCACGCGGTTTTACAATTTGGAAAAAATGCGTCAACTGTTGGATCACTAAAATCAATTGTCAAATCTCCGGTGTCTTCAGGTGTGTTTGCCGTGTTTGTAACTTCAGCTTTAATTTTTGCGATTTTCCCTTTTGTTTCTTCTGTTGTTTTAACGGTCGCCAAACATAAAGCGTCCCCAACTGTCGGAGCTTGAACAGCGGCTCCGAAAAAATCCGATGACCACGAAAGAGTTTGTCCTTCACAACTGATCGTTACACATTTATTGTTTTTTGAAATGAGTTGCGAACCGTAATCTACTGTTTGATCGTCTTGGATCGCTGTGAATTCTGCTGGAGATACATTCACTCCGCCGACTTCACAAAAATCATTTTCACCGGAAGTTGTAAATTCCCAACTATAATCTTTTTCCATGAACGCACCGCCAACAGAATCGCTCGCGCGAACTCCGCCTTGTCCGCCTTTAATTGTTGTGCGATAAAGCGAGGTTGGAGAAAACTGTTGTTTTGGCGTCCAATTAAACGAAATTTCTGTTACTGAAATTGTCCCTTCGAGTTCTTGCCACGCACCACAGCTTCCGTCGGTTTTTAGATCAGTGCATTTTTCAACAATCACATTGTCCGGAATCGAAGTCTTGTCCATTTGTTTTGTAAATTCCGCGGTAACTATCGCATTCAAACAAACAGAAGTTGAATCAGCCCAACTTTCCCACGGACTTGGTGAAATTGTATCTTCATCGCACGCAACTTTCACTGTTGGAGCAATAGGAATTAAACCTGTTGAAATACGAAAGGCGAAATGCGATTCTTTCGGTTTCAAATCGCAGTCAATTTGATTTGCTTTGCATGTTCCATCTCCGCAACAAAAAGTATTCACAGGACACACAAAATCATTTTGACAATTTCCAACAGCAAAATTTACAGAGTTTGATGTGTAACCAGTTTGAGTTGTGGCAAAAATAGGGCCAGTTTTACCTAAATCAGGAACATTCGCGTCAGTGATTGTTGTATTTTCCCAAATGAGCGGAACGGATTGCTGATTCTCAAAAAATGTGATTGATCCCTTTTCAGATCCAAAATTTTCACCAACGACTTTTACAGGCGTTCCGATTGGCCCCGCAACTGGATCAAGCTCACAAATCGCAGGCCCTGGCGCGCCGTCAACAATCACAAAATCTTTGTTGTTTGAAGTTTGGCCGTCTTGGCGCGTGAGAGAAAGTTGATATGTTCCAGAAACAATTTCATCACTCGGAACTTTCACAATGACTGATGTGTTTCCCCAAAACTTCGGACATTGATCTGGAAATATCGTATCAGCAACAAATTTTTTCCCTAAACCATCTAAAAAATAAACTTGACCGATTTGCGTTCCAAAATCTGTTCCAAGAATTGTGACGTACTGTCCGGACGGTCCCCAATTTGGAGCGCCTTCACATGTGCCTTCGCCGCAGTCTGTGGACTCAGCGCAAAGCTCGCCATTTTTAGTGCCTCCACTACAAGCTTTCCAACCTGTTTCAATATACGAAATGTTTGGTTTTGTGGCCGCTTCCGCAGGGTCCAAAACTGTAAACGCAAGTTTATTTGATCCTACACGCACTGAAACGCAAAGTCCTGCGTTGTTTTTTTCACATGTTTCATCTGACGAACAATAAGCGAGAGTTTCACTGCACCACGAAGTCGCGCAAGTATTTTTCTCTCCGCAATCGCTGTCAGACGCGCAAAGCGTTCCTGTTTCTTTTCCTGTTTCATCAATGCAACGATAATCGCCGGTGAACGCTTGAGTGTAAATTTCACCGGAAGAAATGTTTGGAACAACTGTTTTGACTTGAGTATCAGACCAGGCCAAACTGGCTGGCGGAAGAAAATTTTTAAAATAAATCTCCGACGAACCTTGTTTTTCTCCAAGTCCAAGCCCTGAAAAAATTGTCTCTGTGGCTGTTTCGGCTTTTTCTGGTTCAACATCGCAAAGTCCAGGACGTTTCACAGCGTTCACATCAAAATCAGAAGAAAACGGCCCATAATCATCGTCGGTACGATCTGTTTTTACGTCAGGTCCAGAAGTTGCAACTTCGATCGGACCATCTTTGGCTTCATTTGGAACTTGAACAATAATTTGTTTGTCGCTCCATTTTGTTTCGCTGTTGCAGACATAAGCTGAAACTCCAATTTTTTCATCATCCTTCAATCCCAAAAATGTAACGCTCCCGCCAAGCGCGCCAAATCCTTCTCCTTTGATCGTAACCAAATTTTGAACTGCTCCATCGCCAGGAGACACAGAATCAATTCGCGGTTTGCTTACACAAACTTCGTTTTCGCACACAAGACCTGGCGCGCATTCTGCTGTTTGTCCGCACGGGTCATCCGCACATTTGCCGCAATAAAACGCGCTTTCGGAATCACCGCCGCAATTCAAACCTGTTTCGCCAAACTCTTCGTCGATCTCTGCATTACCACAATTTACCGCTTTAACAACAGCTGAAATTTTTGTCGCAACAGCTGTGTTCCCTGCGCAATCAGATGCTGAAGCCCAAAGCGGATAACTTTTGTTTGTGATGTAACCTATTGTGTCCCATTCAACAGTATCATCTGTTGAAAAAGTGTTAGGCGAATCTTTTCCTGTTAATTTTTTCTCGCTTGAAAAATTCAAGCCTGAAGTGTAAAGCGCTTCGTCGTCGTCGACCGCGTAAAAATCAACACTTGAAACTCCTGTGTCATCTTTTGTTTGTGATTGCAAAAGCTGAATCGATCCAACAATCACAGATTGACCGTTTGTTGGAGTCTTCATGCTGATTGTCGGTTTTTTTGTGTCAACACCTTCACCTGTTGTGAATGAAAAATCACACGGCGACTCAACAGTGCAAGAAAGCCCTGCGCCATTTGTTGATTTGAGAACCGTGGCGTTGACATTGAGTTCGTAATCTGTGTTTGCGGTAAAACAATGAACAGTGCCGTTTGGATCAGAACAAAAAGCCGATGGTGTGAAAGTAACAACACTTCCTTTGGTCACAAAAGTTCCTTCGACTGGATCGCCGTTTTTTACTTTAATTTGAATTCCATCAGCGACAGTCGCGGAATTCACGCTTTTTGAAAAAACAAGTTGAAGTTTGATGTTGCGAAGCGTGTTTGCGCATTCTGTGTTGACTGAATTGAGTTTGAAAGAGGAAAGAGTTGTGCTGTCTGGATACAAACCGGGTCCTCCATCTTCGGTTGTAATACCTCCTCCAGATGTTTCAACAAGTTTACCAATTATGAATTGAACAATTCCAAATGAAGCTAGAACAATTATCAGTCCAACAATTGCCTGTTGCAAAATCTTTTTTGCTGTTTCAATCCGTTTTGTGTTTCCAACGGCTGTCATGTATAAAAATCCAGCGTAAACAATCATGACAACAGCAATAATTCCAACAAAACTAACGAAAGTCCGAATAAGCCTCGCAATAATGAGCTGAATCGACGGACCTGTTGCAAATCCAGAAGCCTCTGCAAACGCTTTTAGATCAACTCCTTGCGCGAAAACCGGAACAGCAATAATCAACCCAACGCTCAAAAGCGCGAGAAAGAAACCATATAGAAATGATAGACGAGAAGTACGCATGAAGAATTGTAGTAAGTGGCTTGTAGCAAGTAGTAGGTATACTTGATACTTACTACTTACTACCTACTACCTACTACTTATTACCAACTACTTACTACTAACTTTATTTCACATTCCCCGGCAATGTTCCTGGTTCATTCACAGTTTGACAAGCGGTCGCAGACGGATTTCCGTTACAACAATACGGCTGATTTGAATTTCCGCCGTCACAGTTTCCGCCGACTTGCATCGAAGGATACATACAAATCTGATAAACGCTCTTCAAACCGTTTGTGATAACTGGATAATAATCGTATCCGCCTTCGGCATTGCTGATAAATGCGGCGTGATTTACGAGCGCTTTACTGGTTTTAGCGTTCACATCATCTTCTTTTCCAGTTGAAAACCACATTAGATAAAGCGGATCCGGCCAAACAGAAACGTTCGTGGTGTTAACAGTTGACGCTTTGAGCAAAGTGTTGAACGAAATCTCAAGTAGAGCGTTTTGATCAATCTCTTGACCATCGATTCCAGGATTCAAAGTTGTAATTTTTGGAACTGTGTCGTTTATCGTGTTTGTTGTTTTGAAAACCCACGCGTAATTGTCGTTTTTACTACTATCAGAACAAACAATCGTGTCATTTTCCGTTCCGCACGCGACACCGTCTCCGTTTCCGTCAAGCGAATTACCTGATGCATCAGTCAAACCATCATATTTCACACCAATTAACTGTGCTTGCGGAGGATTGGAATTATCAAGTGTTGCGGCTTTTGCTGTTACACTCAAATCCGCGTTTGCCGGCAAACAATAAATTACATCTCCGCATGGATCTTTTGAACAAGCATTAATCGAAGTAAATCCAACTGTTTTGTAACCATTGCTAATTTCATAAGTTCCCTGAACATTTCCAACATCTTTTTGCGCAATTGTGATATTTGTAAACTGCGTATCTTTTCCAGTGATATAAGAACCTGTCGAAGATACAGGATCCATTGCTTCATTGAATGTTATTTCAACTGTGATATTTCGCGCTTCTTCTGAATCGTTTTTTGGAATCATAGAAACCACTTTTGGCGGAGTTAGGTCAATTTCCGTTGAAACTTCAAACGTCCATCCATAACCGGAAGAATATACGCCAACAAATGCGTTCGATCCATCTGCTTTTTTGATTCCAGGCTGAAGCGCAACAGTGTAATTCGTGTCTGAAGTCGGATTTCCCAAGAGATCAACAGGATCAAAAACAAAAATCGTTTTTTCTTCGTTCGTCGCAACTTTCACTGCGGAGCTGTCGAGCTTTTTGTCTTTACCTTTTGCTGTTTCAAAAATCCAAACATTATTATTGTCGAGTGTTCCGTCATCTTTGATGATAGTTTTCGACTCGATCGCTTCTTTAAACGTCACGAAAATTTTCGTATTGCGCGGAATGTCAATTGCGTTGCGCGGTGGATAATGACTTTCAACAATTCCGGCTCCCAAAGCTCCTGCAAGCGGTTCTTTGTACTTTTCCACAGCAGTTTTAGAAACGATCTGGCCGCCTGTTGCGCCAACAATCGCATTTATAATGAACGATGCAATCGCGTATGAAGAAAAAATGATGAGCATTCCGACAACTGCTTGAGTAATCATCTTTTTTGCTTTGTCAGTTTTCGCGGCTTCGCCTTTTGACGTCATGTACAAAAATCCGGCGTAGATGACAAGAATAACAAAAATAATTCCTAAAATTCCAAGAAAAGCTCGAATAAGTCGCGCAATAATCAAAATAATGTTTGTTTGCGGTAAACCAGACGCTTCAGCTGAAGTTGTGAGAAAATCTTCCTGCGCAAACACTGGATCAACAAGACCAAATAAAACAAAAACACACAGCACGCCAAAGCCTGCCGCGCAAACGACAAATGAACGCAAACGTGTCCGATAAGAATCGGTCATGTTAAAAAGGGAGAAGTTGTATTTATATTTTAGCGCATTTGAAAAAAGTAGGATAGTAGTAAAGGATCGAAATTAAAAAACGCGTTTTTAAACGCGTTTCTTTTCCATCTCCTACTTTCCTACTATTTTTACATAACCTCCACAACAACCGTTGAAACGCCGTACAACAAAACAACTGCAATTGAACCGATGAAACCAGTCATTATTTTTCTCCATGCTGAAACATGCGACTCATCGCGCATGCCGGAAACCATATAATCAAATCCGCCTGCTAAAATTAAATTCACGGTCAAAATCCCAAACCAAAGAAGTAGAACCCGAAAAATACGCACACCAGTTTCAAAAAATGAATATGCTTGCAAAGACGCAGGAACAATATCAATTGCGGCAAGTGCCGGAAAGGCTAATCCGACTCCAAAAACTGCAAGCACAAATACTGCAAGCAATGTTTCAATAATTTGTTTAACGCGAGTTCCGTCAGCTTTGCCTTGAACAGCTTTCATAACAGCTCCCATCGCTTTTCCCATTTCCTGTCTGCTTTTCACACCAGATTCTTCAAGAGTTTTTTTCACAATCTGTGTTAATTCGTCGTCGGACATTTGCTTAGGAAGATACGCCTCTAAAACCGCGATTTCTGCGCGAGCTTGAGAAGCTAGATCTTCGCGATTCGCGCTTTCGTATGACACTAATCCATCGCGCAACTGTTTCACTTGCGATCGAATCACACCCAAAATTTCCTCATCTGAAAGTTCGTGCTGAACATCAATCTGTTTATTTTTCATTGCAGAACGCAACAAACGCAACGTTGAAAGCGTTGCGTCGTTTTTGCTTTTCATTGCGTCTTTCATCGCGTTTGTGATTTGGTCAGAAAGAGACATAGTATACATAATGTCAAATGCTTAATGACAAATGACTATAGACTTCACACTATGAAACAGGACTTAGAAATAAGACAAAATTGCGCAGGACGCAGTTTTGGAGCATTGAAAAACCACAGCGGTATCCGTAGATACCGTGAGGATTTTTCAATGTGAAAAACAAGTTCTGCACAATTTTGGCTATTTATGGAGTCCTGTTTAATAGTGTGAGGTCTATAGTGAATGACTAATGACCAATTTGGCATTAAAACATTTGACATTAATTTGTCATTTGCCATTTGAAATTTGACATTACATTATCTTCCCCTTGATGGCGGACGGACTTCTTCTTTCAATTGTCCGATGCGCGCCAGATATTCGCGTTTTTCGCGAATTTCAATTTTGCGCAAAGCGCTTTGGCGTTGCTTATTTTTATTTGGCTTTGATGAATGAAAGCGAATTTTGCGAACTTCAAGCTGTTTGCCGCTTTGCTGAAGACGGCGGCTAAACCTGCGCAAAAGACTTTCAAAACTTTCACCTTTTTTTCGTTTGACTTCGACCATAAAATTGGTAGTAAGTAGTAGGTAGTAAGTATTAAGTAGCAGATAGTGAGCAGATTTGGTAGCCGCGGGCTTTAGCCCGCGTTCGGGCGTAAACACAACGCATGCTAAAGCCTGCGGCTACCGCACAGACGAGCAAGATTATGCCGAATTTACCTAATTTTTGTCAAGTTCCCAGACGTTTTGTGCAATACAGGTCGTTCGGACTCTTTTGTTCGCAGACATACAGAGCCGACTAGCATAAACGCTGGTTAACTACGAAGGTCACGTCGGCGATGGCTAAGCCGCCGCCACTCACGTTGGTATTTATTAACGCCAGACGGCGGCGGTCAAGAACAGAAGAGTCCGAACGATCTAAATCATCTTTAGCTTTCCGACACAGGTGAAAACCCTTCCGGTTTCACACCTGAATCTTTTTGAAGTTTACGTTCAATCACTGAAACGACTTTTTTTGCGTCAATCGTTTCTTGCGCGCCAGATTCCATGTCGCGAATAATGATCGTTCCATCCAATACTTCTTTTTGTCCAAGAATCAACGTGAGTTGAACTCCGAGTTTGTTCGCGACTTCAAGCTGACCCTTAAGCGCATTTTTTCCAGCGGCTTCGGCAATCGGAATATGCGCTTTTCTAAATTCCTCAAACAAACGCAAACCAACTCTGCGCGCGGCATCTCCAAGTTGAGCAAAAAACACATTTGGAACAGGAATTGATGGTGGATTGATTCCTTTGTCAGCCAAAGCGCGAGCTGTTCTCTCGATTCCCAGTGCAAAACCGCACGCGGCTGTCGGACGTCCTCCTAAAAGCTCAATCAATCCATCATATCGCCCTCCTCCGCATAAAGCGTTTTGCGCTTTTTCTCCTTCGTCGCCTGCAAGCACAAACTCAAACACAGTGTGCGTGTAATAATCCAAACCGCGCACGAGATGAGAATTTAACACATACGGAATTTCCACTTCATCCAAAAATTCCAAAACTTTCATGAAATGTTCTTTTGATTTTTCATCAAGCCAATCCAAAATCTGCGGAGCTTCTTTCAAAAGTTCAATTGTTTCCGGCTCTTTGCTATCAAGAAGTCGCAAAGGATTTTTTTGCAAACGTCGTTTGTCGTCTTCTGAAAGTTTGCTTCTGAATTGCCTAAAGTAGGCCACGAGTTCGGTTAAATATGCTTGTCTGCAATCAGGTGTGCCGATTGAATTGATTTGCACTTCAACATTTAACCCCAACTCCTCAAAAATCTTTTTAGCAATCAAAATTAACTGTGCGTCAATGATCGATTCGTTCCCACCCAACACTTCAAACCCAACTTGGTGCAGTTGACGATAACGGCCAGCTTGCGGCCGGTCGTGACGAAACATCGGCCCTTCATACCATAATTTAACTGGCTGTGTGCGTTCGACCATTCCGTGTTCAATATACGCGCGAGCAACAGATGCCGTTGCCTCCGGACGAAGCGCAACCGAACGATTGGACGGATCAGTGAAAACGTACATTTCTTTTTCAACAATGTCGGTCGCTTTTCCAATCGAACGCAAAAACAAATCCGATCGCTCCAAAATCGGCAAATCAATGCGGTCGAAACTGTACGCCTCGGCAAGAGCGCGGGAAGTGTCGCGGATCAAATTCCATCTCCCCTGCTCTTCCGGCAAGATGTCTCGAAATCCACGCAAAAGTTCAGGTGTGCCTTTTGATGATTTTTTTGAGTCTTCTTCATCTCCATCCTCTGTTTCAGGTTTCTTTACCGGTGCTTGTAAAGGCTTTGGTGTATTTCTTTTGAAGGGCATAGATTTGAATAGTAGGTAGTAAGGTAGTAGGTAGTAAGTATATTTGTAAAAAAGCGAGTATACCTAATACTTACTACTTAATACTTGCTACTTTTTACAAATTATACAACGGTGAATTAAACGTTCCGAGTCGCGAAAGTGGAAGCCCGCGCACCCATACGCGGCCAATGAATCCAGCACGCTTCACGGCACCGAATGCGCGAGAGTCTAAACTTTCATCACGATTATCTCCGAGCAAAAAATACTCATTCTCTCCCAAAGTTGTGCGAATTTTTCCGTCTGTTCTTTCATGGACAATATACGATTCTTCAAGAATAGTGCCGTTTGGATGTTCTGAAGTGTAAAGAATGATTTTCCCGTTTGTGATTTCAACTGTTTCACCTGGCAAACCAATAACACGCTTGATGAAAAACTGACGCGGATCGCGCGGATATCGGAATACTACGATTTCCCCGCGCTCTGGCTCGCGAAGACGATACGAAAGCTCATCTATAATAAGGTATTCGTGATCGTAGAAATTCGGTTCCATTGAAGCGCCTTTAACGTAAAACGGTTGGATTAAAAAATATCGAATCGGAATTATAATCGCGGCCGAGACAGCAACAATTTGAATCACTTCCAAAATAAAAAAAAGAATCGAACCAAAGGTTCCTCCAAACCGATTCTGAAGTTTTTGCTCAAATTCTACTCGCACAAATTTATTCTTTTTTTGGATTCAAAATTTCGTGACAAACTTTAAACACATTGGCTGGAACCATTGAAGCAACTGCTTCAGCCAATTCGTCTTTTAACGGATGATCACCAAGTGCGCTTATCAATGTGTGTTCGTTTCTATTTATTGCCGCCTCTGTTCGCGCTCCAGCGTTGTCATATCGATCATAATCTTCATTAAAAGCTTCGTACGCACGCCGAAAATCCGCAAGTGGATCGCGTTCAATCCGAGGAAGGTAATCTTTGAAGATGTCTTCTTGATGTATTTCATTCATAAAGCAAAAAACTATAAACAGTCTATCATAGTTCTTTAAAAATGAGAAGGGGGGAGCGCAAACAAAAAAAGCGCCAGGGAGGCGCTAGACTAGAGAGGATAGAGTTCGAACCTGCGAGGAAGAGGAAAAGACGCGCCAGACGGAAGCGAATTCTCGTCAGCAAAACGCCAGTTACTTTCCTCCATCAGTCTGTTATAGCTTGCGGCGAGCGAATTGTAGTCAACTTTTGCGGTGTCAAGATCAAAAAGAATGTCGTTATACTCGTTGTACGTTGCCTGACCGCCATCAGGGACGTTCACAAAAACATCCTCGAGTAATATCAGAACTCCTTCGTGTGCTTCGACAGTCTCGCGTTTGGACATGATCAGTGAACAGAGTTCATCGAGCGTTTCGTATCGCCGGAGGTCAGATCGCTCCTGCGACTCCTGCTGTCTCTCATCGATCCTGTCAGACTCGATCGCGCGACCGATTTCGAAAAAAGTCCAGATGAAGACCACGGCGACCATTAGTACGAGTAACGCCACACAGATCTGAATAAAGAGTCTGATACCTGGATCCATTCTCTTATACTCGTCTTCACTCACGTTTCTCCTTCCATCAAGCATTTGGCTTGAATCCTCAATATATTCTTAGCGGATTTGACGAAAAAGGTCAAGAGATTAGGTTTTGGGTTTTGTGGTAAAGGTAGCCGCAGGCTTTAGCCTACGTGCGTTACAAGCACAGGCTAAAGCCTGCGGCTACCAATTTTAAATATCCGACTTCTGACATCTGAAATGGTGGACGTTGGAGGACTTGAACCTCCGACCTTCGCAATGTGAATGCGACGCTCTAACCAGCTGAGCTAAACGTCCATAAACAAATTCAATTCTATCACGATAATCATTGCTTTTCAAACGCTTGCTTTTTCGTCATCACACCGATAAAATACACACAAACATGAATATGGATAAACCGAAAATTGATTTACTCAAACAGAAATATCAATTAGACGGTAACAAGAAGAATAACCTTCTTGTTTTTGGTCGTGTCATGATTATCGCACTTGCGATCAGTGCAGTGATCGGAGTTGCGTTTTCTTATCGCATAAATTCAACTACAACAAGCACGAACGATTTTCCAAAAATTTCTCTTCTTTCAACAATTCGAAATTTTGTTGACGGCGATAAATTGAATGGTGAAGAAAACGATCGTGTCAACATTCTCCTTCTCGGAATCGGCGGTGAAGGTCACGAAGGCCCGCAACTCACAGACACAATTATGTTTGCCAGTTTCCAGCCGTCAACCGGAAAAATCGGGCTTATGTCTCTTCCTCGTGACATGACAGTTCCAATTCCGGGCTATGGTTATAGAAAAGTAAACCACGCAAACGCGCTTGGAGAAATGGACAAAACAGGATCAGGTCCAAAACTTGCGTCTCAAGTTATCGGACAAGTTTTAGACGAAGAAATCCAATATTATTTCCGTGTTGACTTTAACGGTTTTGCACAACTTATCGATCAAGTTGGCGGAATTGATGTTTATGTTGAACGCGGATTCACTGATCCAGAATATCCAATACTCGGAAAAGAATATGATGAATGTGGAGGAGAAGCAGAAGAAGACCCAGAAGGCCCAGAAGGCCAAGAGGGCCTGGATGGTGAAAAAATTATTTCTCCAAATTATTCCTGTCGTTTTGAATCTTTAACTTTTCAAGAAGGCTGGATGCACATGAGCGGAGACACAGCCTTAAAATTTGTGCGTTCTCGTCACGGAACAAACGGTGAAGGCTCTGACTTTGCCCGTTCTGCGCGCCAACAAAAAATTTTGCTAGCAATCAAAGACAAAGTTTTTTCAGCTTCGACGTTTTTGAATCCTGCCAGAATGAATAAAATCCTCGACACACTCAAACAAAACATCGCAACGAACTTGGACGTTTCAAAAATGCTTAGGCTCGGACGCGCGATAAAAAATCTTGAATCAGATCAACTTACACATCACGTTATTGACGCCTCTGAAGATTCACCTTTGTATGCGACAATTCTAAACGGCGCGTTTGTGCTTCTTCCAAAAAACGATGACTGGCGTCCTTTGCAAAAAATAGCTAAATACATTTTCACTCCAAAACAGGAACAATCGCGTTTTGCGCTATCGCCGGATGAAAAACCAAAATTTGTAAAAGTTGAGATTCAAAATGGCACAAACCTGACAGGACTTGCATTTCGCGCATCGCAACTCCTCGACGGCCAGGGATTTGATGTTGTAAAAGTTGGAAATGCGGCGTCGCGCGGATATGAACACACTGTAATTTATGATTTGACAAACGGCGCTCGCGGCAGTGAACTGAAGGCCTTAAGCGATTTTTTGAAAGCAGATGTAACGCTTTCCGCAACAGGTTGGATGGTAAGCGGTGAGGTGGTTCCAAAAGAAATTTCCGTAACAAGCGAAGAATATGAAAAACTCGCGACAGAACAAAATATAGATTTTTTAATCATATTAGGTGAAAATTCGTCGAGTTTGGTGAGACAATAATTTATGGATGACCGAAAAATCCCGACGGTCGCTCTGATCGGACGCACAAACGTCGGAAAATCCACACTTTTCAATCGCATGTTGGAACAGCCAAAAGCGCTGGTTTCTGATATTCCAGGAACAACACGCGATCGAAACGAAGGCGAATGCATCTGGCGCGGAAAAACAATCAACCTAGTTGACACTGGCGGACTTGATGTTGATAAAAAAGATGCGATTGAACGCAACACAATTTTACAAGCAGAACACGCCATGAAAAAAGCTGACTTGATTCTATTTGTGCTTGACGCAAAAGTCGGACCGCTTCCGCAAGAACACTCACTGGCTCTCACGCTTAATAAATCTAAAGTTCCAGTGATCGTTGTTGCAAACAAAGCCGAGTCTGCCGCAGAACGCGCAGATGTCAAAGGCTCTCATTGGTTCCTCCACGGACTAAAAGCTCCGATTGCGGTTTCAGCAAAACGCGGTTCAAGCGTTGGAGATCTTCTTGATGAAATTTTCGAACAGCTTGAGCGCGTCGGAACTCCTCCGATTGAAATTCAAAAAATAGAAGCAACTCGTGTTGCTGTAATTGGAAAACCAAATGTCGGAAAATCAACACTTCTTAATTCAATGATCGGCGAAGAACGTTTCATAACAAGTCCAATTGCGCACACAACTCGCGAACCAAATGACACTCTTGTTCAAAAAGGCGATAAAAATTATATTTTCGTGGATACTGCCGGAATGCGAAAAAGCGGAAAAGTAAAAAAATCAGGCGGGCTTGAAGCCGCGGCTGTTAAACGAAATGAATACGCAATCAAAATTTCAGATGTAACACTTTTGATTGTAGACGCGACTGAACCGATCGGAGCGCAAGAAAAAATTCTGGCCGGATTTTTGAAAGAATCAGGGACAGGCGTAATTGTAATTGTGAATAAATGGGATTTGGTGAAAGACAAAACAACAACAACAATGAATCGTTATCGCGAATATGTTGCCGCGTCGCTTCCCTTTCTTGAATGGGCGCCTGTTTTATTTATTTCAGCATTGACAAAACAACGCGTGCAAACAATTTACGACATGATTGACACTGTTCAAACAAATAGAAATAGATGGCTTACTGAAAAAGAAATGGATGAATTTCTGAAACGAACGATCGCAGAACACAGACCAACGGCTGGCAAAGGAATTTTTCCTCCAAAAATTTTAGGAATGAAACAAGTCGCAATAGCTCCACCGGAATTTGATCTAATCCTCAAAGCAAAACGCACTGATATTTTAAGTCAAAGTTATATTCGTTTTATAATCAATCGTTTGCATGATACATTTCATTTGAATGGAACGTCGGTTAGGATGAATATAAGGATCGCGAGATCGACAGCGGTATAGACTATGCTCCTTATCATCGGCCTTGGAAATCCCGGAACACAATACACAAACACTCGGCACAATGTCGGATTTCTTGTGATTGATGAACTTTCAAAACGACTCAATATCAGTTTGCGAGAAAAACAAACTCTGGAAGCTGAAGTTGGTGAAGGTGAAATAAATGGACAGCACATCGTACTTTCCAAACCACAAACTTTTATGAACAAAAGCAGTAGAGCCGTCCGCAAGCTCATGAAAAAATACTCTGCAAAACCAGAAAATGTGTTAGTGATTTATGATGACGCAGATCTTGCGTTTGGAAATGTGCGAATGAAGCCGGCTGGTTCGTCAGCCGGACATCGCGGAATGCAGTCAATACTTGATTTGTTTCCATCAGGAATAAACATCGCGCGAGTCCGCGTTGGAATCGGCAGGCCAAGCCAGGATATTCCGCTTGATGAATTTGTTTTGCAAAAATGGACGTTGTCTGAAAAAAAAGAATTGGAAAAAGTGATTGAAAAAGCTGTTGAGGTTTTGGGTTTTAGGTTATGATACAAAATGATCTTCCTTATTGGCTGGCGCTTGCCCGATTCCAACCGTTTGGTTCTGTTCGGATGCAAAAACTAATGCGCCGTTTCAAAACAATGCAAAAAGTTTTTTCAGCAAGCGCGTCGTCGCTCACAGAAGCTGGAATTGAACCGCAAATTGTCAGTCGTTTTTTGCAAGAGAGAATTCATTTGAATCCAGAACAAGAACTTTTGAAGCTGAAAGAAGAGAACGTCGAAGCAATAACACTTAACGATGAAAAATATCCTTCACTTTTGAAAACTTTGTATGATCCGCCCGCTGTTTTGTTTGTTCGCGGCAAACTTCCAAGCGAAGACAAAAAACATTTGGCAGTTGTTGGATCGCGAAAAGCGAGCGGATACGGAAAAGACGCTGTTCGAACTATTGTTGAACCACTTGCGAGAGCTGGGGTTGTGATTATTAGCGGACTTGCGTACGGAATTGACGCACTTGCGCATCAAGCCGCTCTCGACGCTGGCGGAACAACAGTTGCGGTTTTAGGATCGGGTGTTGACACAGAAAGTATTTATCCTTCTGCCAACCGAACGCTCGCATCTCAAATTCTCGCGCACAACGGCGCGATCGTGAGCGAATATCCAATCGGAACTTTGCCGCTAAAATCTTTTTTCCCAGTTCGAAATCGTATCATCGCAGGACTTTCAAGCGGAACTCTCGTTATCGAGGCGGCCCTCAAATCCGGATCGCTCATCACAGCTCGTGCCGCTCTTGAACAAGGACGAGACGTTTACGCAGTTCCAGGATCGATATACTCGTCACTAAGTGACGGCCCAAACAATTTGATAAAAATGGGGGCGATACCTGTCACACAAGCGTCGGATATTTATCCTGTCGAAACGAACGAAAATACTGACAAATACCAACCAGCAAACGAAGAAGAACGCGCACTTTTCGACGCGATAGAACCAATTCCGCGCCACATTGATGAACTTATTCGACTCACACAACTTCCTCCAGCAACTGTAAATCATGTTCTTACTATTCTTGAAATGAAAGGCGCGATCAGGCACGATGGCGGACAATATTATTCTCGCAAAAACAATTCGTAGCATGGAGAGCTGGCTCGACTGGGCGCCCGTGAAAGGTAATATCATAGAGTTTTATAAAAAAACTTGACGTCCACGAATTTCTATATTAGTAATACTTACACATGTCAACAAAACTCCTCATCGTCGAGTCTCCGACGAAAGCAAAAACAATTTCAAAATTTTTAGGGAATGATTACACAGTCCTCTCTTCATTTGGTCATATTCGTGACCTTCCAAAAAGCAAAATCGGCGTTGATGTTGAAAATGATTTCACTCCAACATACACAATTCCGCCAGACAGCAAAAAACACGTTACTGAACTCAAAAAGGCTGCAAAAAATGTTGATGAAATACTTCTGGCAACTGACGAAGACCGAGAAGGAGAAGCAATCGCATGGCACGTTGCAAGCGCGCTTGGAATTGATGAAAAGAATGCGAGTCGAATCACTTTTCACGAAATTACACGATCCGCGATTGAAGAAGCAGTCTCGCATCCGCGGTCGCTTGATTTGAATCTCGTGAATGCGCAACAAGCCAGACGCATTCTTGATCGTCTGGTTGGATATGAACTCTCCCCTTTTTTGTGGCAGAAAGTCCGTCGCGGACTTTCGGCCGGACGCGTGCAATCTGTTGCAATGCGTCTCATAGTTGAACGTGAACGCGAGCGTTTGGCATTTAAAATTGATGAGTATTGGACGATCGATGCTGTTTTTCAAAAACGGCAAACTTCTTTTCCGGCAAAACTTGTTGAGATGGACGGAAAAAAATTGGATAAACTCGACATTCACACGAACGAACAAGCTGATAAAATCGTTTCTGATTTGACTGACGCTGATTTTGTCGTGAGCGCGGTTGAAAAAAAAGAAATCAGCAAAACTCCGCCAACACCATTTACAACTTCTGCTTTACAAATTGATTCAAACAACAAACTTGGATTTAGCGCAAAGCAAACAATGGTTCTCGCGCAAAAATTGTATGAAACAGGACGCATCACTTACATGCGCACAGACTCTATGAATCTCTCGGAAAAATTTTTGCAAGAAGCGCAAACTTTTATATCAGAGCGATTCGGCTCGCAGTACGCGACTGGAATCAAACATTACAAAACAAACAAAAAAGGCGCGCAGGAAGCACACGAGGCAATTCGTCCGACAGATGTTAATTCAAGTCCGGACGTTCTAAAAGGAATACTCGATCCGCGAGAATGGCGGCTTTATGATTTGATTTGGCGTCGAACACTTGCTTCACAATTTCCAAACGCTAAACTAGAACGAACGTCAGTTGATCTATCCGCAAAATCTTACACATTTCGAGCAAACGGAAATGGAGTTGTGTTTGATGGTTTCATGAAAATTTATCAAGCCGCAAAAGAAACTTTATTGCCTTCCCTTTCAAAAGGCGACGCTGTTGAAACTCAAGAAATAAAACCAACACAACATTTCACAGAACCGCCAGCGAGATTTTCAGACGCGTCGCTTGTGAAAGCGCTCGAGGAATTTGGAATCGGCCGTCCTTCAACTTATGCTCCGACGATCAGCACAATCATCGAACGAGGATATATTGAACGCGATGAAAATAAAAAACTTTTTCCAACTGACATTGCAATGATCGTGAATGATTTGTTGGTCGAACATTTTCCGCAAGTCGTTGATTTTGAATTCACTGCCAAAATGGAAAAAAATTTGGATGATGTTGCAGACGGAGAAATCGATTGGATCCCGATGCTCAAAGAATTTTATGTTCCGTTTCATTCAAACTTAGAAAATAAAACAAAAGAGCTTACGCGACAAGACATTATGCCTGATCGCACGCTCGGCACTGATCCGCAAACTGGACTACCAGTAATTTTAAAAACTGGACGTTTTGGATCGTATGTTCAGCTTGGTGAATACACGGAAGAAGATAAAAAAAATGAAAAACCCAAACCAAAAAGTTCGTCTTTGCTAAAAGGAATGAACGCGGAATCTGTAACTCTCGAACAAGCGCTCGCGTGTTTGTCGCTTCCGCGCACGATCGGGACAATGTCTGACGGAGAAGCGATCATTATTTCAAACGGACGTTTCGGGCCATATCTCAAAGCCGGTGAAAAAACTGCGTCAATTAAAGAACCGTGTGATCCGCTCACAATCACAAAAGAACAAGCAATCGAACTTTTGATTCAATCAAGCGAACTCAAGAAAAAAATGATGGAACCAATCGCGGAATTTGGTACAGATCCAGAAAGTAGCGGAACGATTTTGCTAAAACACGGACGCTTCGGTCCGTATGTTACGGACGGAAAAACAAATGTTTCGCTTGGAAAAAAATTAGAACCGTCGGACATTACTCGCGAAAAAGCAATCGAACTCCTCGCCAAAAAACGCACACGAAGAAAATATGAAAAAAAGGCCTAAGCGGCCTTTTTTTCTT
Organism: Candidatus Uhrbacteria bacterium; assembly: GCA_016208545.1. Classification (GTDB taxonomy): domain Bacteria; phylum Patescibacteriota; class Patescibacteriia; order UBA9934; family GWF2-40-263; genus JACQXU01. The sequence goes on from JACQXU010000022.1 coordinate 28,445, forward strand.
CACTCGATTCTTCTACTTTTGACGGTTCTTCTTTCCCCTCTTCCTTTCCTCCTTCTCCTTCCGCTTTGTCCACTTTTCTTTTTCCTGCATCTGCTTTTTTCTTTTTCTCTTCTTCAGCAACTTTTTCTCTTAAACTTTTTTCCGGCTTTGACATTCCAATTTTTCCAGCCAAGAAAACCCCAAGTCCGACAAGCGGACTCAAAATCGTTAATTCCAACTGTGTCGGATTGGCGGCTTTCCAGTATTTTTTAATTTCGTCAGTTCCAGCCTTCTCAATCGAAGAGAAAAAATCATCCCACCACATTGCAACTCCCTTTGCCGCTTTTTCAACTCCGCGACCAAACGGCCAAGAGACGCCGAGCTTGGCAAGCCCACCCCAAAATTTTCCTTGTTGGCTAGGCGGACGTTCAACAACCCTAACTTTTGCCGGCTCTTCTTTTTTCTTTAATCCAGCCGCCAATCTTACAGCTTCCTCTTCAGATCTGGCTCGATCTTCAACCATTGCTGAATTAAGCACTTCACGGCGCTGTGCGGATTCGTCTTCTGACGAACCAAACTCTTCACCTTCAATTTCTGGAGTTTCCTCATCAATTTCAAATCTAGTTGTGTCCATAGGTGGATATTGTTCAAATTCAGACATATATTACTTTTAATTTAGCACAAAATCGAACTTACGTCAAACAAAATCCTCCAACCTTCTCAATCGTCACTAAGTGGATGGAATTTTTAAGAAAATTTATTTGTAATTTAAGCAAAAAAAAATCACACGTTTTTACCGTCACTTAGTGACGGGGATATAGTGACGGGGAATAATTGAACTTTTTTCACTGCCCATGGTATGTTTAGATTTGAATAAACGAACTTCCGCTATGCCAGATTCAACTCACACATTCAAACAGCTTGAAAATTTCGTACAAAAAAACTATACGAATCCTGATTTGGATTTATTGCGTCGAGCGAATCAAACGGCTGTTGCGGCTCATGAAGGAAAAACTCGGCTAACTGGCGAGCCATTTATCAATCATCCAATTGCGGTTGCGTATCGTCTTGCTGAAATGGGACTACATCTCAATGTTGTCGTTGCTGGACTTTTGCACGACGTTGTCGAAGACAGCGAATATGAAATTGAAGATGTGCGAATTGAGTTTGGAGATGATATTGCGTCGCTCGTTGACAGTGTTACGAAATTGAAACGCAATGTGAATTATCGAGGCGTTGAACGCTACGCGGAAAACTTGCGCAAAATGTTTCTCGCGATGGCAAGCGATGTTAGAGTTGTATTCATGAAATTTGCAGACCGACTACACAACCTTCAAACTCTTTACGGACAACCAAAACACAAACAAGAGCGCATTGCTCGAGAATCGCTTGAAATTTACGCACCGATTGCTGGACGACTTGGAATGAGCGAAATCAAGGGCGAACTTGAGGATTACGCTTTTGCGTATTTACAACCAAAAGAATACGAAAGAATGAAGAGCATCATGGATATCAAAGATTCTGATGATCTTGACAAAATTTATGACTTAATCGCGGTTCGAATCGTTGTAAACAATGTTGAAGATTGTTATGCGGCGCTCGGCGTTCTTCATCAAAAATGGCGACCAGTGCCGGGACGCATTAAAGATTATATCGCGCAACCAAAACCAAACGGATATCAATCTTTACATACAACAATGTTCACAAGTGAAGGAGAAGTAGTTGAATTTCAAATTCGCACACAGGAAATGCATGAATTGTCAGAATATGGTGTTGCCGCGCACTGGCGATACAAAGAAGGAAGCGGACAACAAGAACGGAATATGCGATGGATGGAAGAATTGGCGCAAATTCAAAAAGAACTTGCGAGCAAAAAAGATTTTCTTGAACAACTTGAGTACATGAAAATTGACGTGTTCAACGATCGAATTTTTGTGTTCACTCCGCAGGGAGACGTTATTGATTTACCAGAAGGTGCGACACCAATTGATTTTGCGTACGCAATTCACTCAAAAGTCGGTGATAAATGTGTTGCCGCGCGCATCAATGACGTGATGCGAAATTTGGACACAAAACTAACTTCTGGTGATATTATAGAAATAGTAACTGATAAAAATCGAAAAGCTCCTAACCCAGACTGGCTCAAATTTGCGCGCACACGTCACGCAAGAAAAAAAATTAGAGACGCAACTCGCAATACAGTTAAAGGTTGGTTCGTAGGAGTTTTGCACGGAAGAGAAAAAGGAGGGAAATAGAAGAAAAAACTAATTTCAATTTTCCTACAATCCTCCCACCCTACAACCCTTTACCACTATCCAATTAGTCTGTCGAGCAAATCTAAAAATTCTTCGCGGGAATAAAATGAGATGGAAATTTTTCCTTTTCCGTTTGATTCTGAAATTTCAACTTTTGTCCCAAGCACTTCACGTAATTTTTTTTCATGCGCGAGAATGTTTGGATCTTTTTTTGCTCCAGAATTACCTGCGCGTTTACTTACAATGCGCGCTTCTGCTTCTCGAACTGAAACATCACCGCTTAACATTTGTTTAAAAAGAGAAAAACGTTTTTTTGTGTCTGTTTCAGCCAATAAAGTTCGAGCATGGGATTTTGTGATTTGTCCGTTTTTAAGCGCGATTAAAATTTCTTCGGGAAGTTCTAGCAGTCTAAGAATGTTTGCGATATTTGAACGGCTCTTTCCAACACGTTTTGAAACTTGTTCTTGCGTTAAATTAAATTCTTCAATGAGCGCTTTGTAGGCAAGCGCTTCTTCCAGAGCATTCAAATCTTGTCGTTGAATGTTTTCAATAAGCGCAAGTTCGAGTTTTTGTTGTTCTGTTGCGTCGCGAACAATTGCTGGAACGGTTTTGAGCCCAAGAGTTCTGGCCGCTCGCAGACGCCTCTCTCCAGCGATAAGCTCATATTCACCGTTTGAACGCGTTACAATGAGCGGCTGGATGATTCCGTGTTCTTGAATGGAGTTGATGAGATCTTCAAGTTCACTCGGTGAAAAATTCGCGCGCGGCTGGCGAGGATTTTCGTGAATTTCTTTAACTGAAATTTCGAGCACCTCATGCCGCGCTTCAGGAAGAACTTGTTCAGTTATTGATTGCCTTTGTGGGATGAGTGAACCAAGTCCCCTCCCAAGAGCTGGTCTGATCATAAATTAAATAATCTAAATTCGAAATTCTAATATCGAAATCCGAAACTACTAATAAATATTCATCTTTAATCTCAAATCTTTTTTAATACTTGCTTCGAATTTCATAAAATTCCTTCTTCTCTCAAAATAAATTCTTTTGCTAAACGCTCATATGCTTTCGCGGCGCGAGATGATGGATCGTATCCTAAAATTGATTTTCCAAATGATGGTGCTTCGGCCAGTCGCACACTTCGCGGAATAACAGAACGAAAAATTTTATCAGGAAAATATCTATACAGTTCTTGCAAAACTTCATTTGAAAGCCTTGTGCGAGAATCGTACATTGTTATAACTGCTCCCATGAGTTCCAAATCAGGACGCAGATTTTCTTTCACCAAATTAATTGTGTTAAGAAGTTGTGTCAATCCTTCAAGGGCATAATATTCTGCTTGAACAGGAATGAGAACTGAATCTGACGCAACCAAACCGTTGATCGTGAGCATTCCAAGCGACGGAGGATTATCAATTAAAATATAATCGTAATCATTTCGAACTTCAAGAAGCGCCTTGCGCAAAAAATGTTCGCGTTCCTCCGCGTTCACAAGTTCAACGGTCGCACCAGCCAGAGATTGCGTTGCCGGAAGAAGTTTAAGGCCTGGATGCGCTGTTTTGTGAATCAAATTACGAACGGAATGCGAACCAATCAAACCTTCATAGACTCCGGCTTGTAAAGTTGTGTGATCTACGCCAAGTCCAGAAGTCGCGTTTGCTTGAGGATCAAGATCAACAAGTAAAACAAATTTTCCGTGTTCAGCCAAAAAAGCCGCGAGATTCACGGTTGTTGTTGTTTTTCCAACTCCACCTTTTTGATTAACGACCGAAATTATGTGAGCCATACGCGAAAGATAGTATAACAAAAACATCCGCGCAATGCACGAAAAAACAAAATTTCCCCTCGCCAAGCGAGAGGAAATTCTGGTTGCGGGGGTTGGATTTGAACCAACGACCTCAAGGTTATGCTTACCTACTACAGCTTTCGCTGCTCCGGAAAACTGGATTTGTGGT
>JACQXU010000022.1:32662-41142 GCA_016208545.1 Candidatus Uhrbacteria bacterium
CGGAAAACCGGATTTGTGGTCTGGACTTCCTCTTCACCTTCGTTCACACGTTCAGGTGCCTGCCATTAAGTCTCTACACCTTTCCGGCCGAAAAGCCGGACTTGGCTCGGGATTACCATTGCAAGAGGCTTCCCCGAATTTGACAGGAGTTCGCACGAGAATTTCTTTTCGTGTAGCCCATGGTTGAGCCTCGCGAGCTGCCAGACTGCTCTACCCCGCGCGGACAGTTTAAGCATGATTCATTAATGTGTCAAGCAATTGGTTGAGAAAACGGGCGTATTTCAATAAGCGAAACCGCTTCTTGATTTGATATAAGTTTCCGATTTACCAACAATTTGATCAAATTATTTACCTTCTGATCTTCTTTTCTCATAAGGATCACAAGATCGCCCTTCAGATCAGCAAGTTTATCATCCATAGCATCTAAAAAATCGAGTTTCGTTTGATTTAATTTTTTGTCAAGCCCATCAACCTTTGCGTCAAGTTGACCAACCTTTGCGTCAAGTTGACCAACCTTTGCGTCAAGTTGACCAACCTTTGCGTCAAGTTGATTAAACTCCTCTCTTGTAACCATGTGCTCTTGGAGAAAATCCATGATCTCATTTGTTGTTATGTCATGATCTGTCATATACTCCAAGTATAGTTTGTTGTTTAGGAAATGCAAGTATTCAATTCTTGACCAAAACAGAAGATTTAATGTATTATTTTTTCACCTCATTATGAACATCACATTATGACTCCGCACTCCATAAAGAATGAAAAATGGTAATCTGCTTGTTTTTCTCGTGGAAAATTTTCACCGTATCTATGGATACGTCTCAAATTTCTCCACGCTCCAAAACTGCGCATCTTTCTCATTTTTCATCTTTCTAAGTGCGGAGTCATGATGTGATGTCCATAATCGCCGATGTGGCGGAACTGGTATACGCGCACGACTCAAAATCGTGTGGGGAAACCCATGTGGGTTCGATTCCCACCATCGGCACCAATTTTTTCAAAATTAGCTCTTCACTTGTGCTTCAGGAAAAAATTACCTCACCGTAAGATTCGTAATGCGATGTCCATAATTTATACACGAACACGACCTAGAAATTTTGGATTTCGTGAATAAGCAAGACGAAGTGATCGGACAAATAGTCAGATCGGAAGCTCATCGAAAAAAAATGCACAACCTTCGCGTGATCAACGCTTTCATCAAAAACGATCGCGGTCAGTTGTGGATTCCGCGACGCGTGGCAAGCAAACGGATTTGTCCACTCGCTCTTGATATGAGTGTTGGTGGATATGTTTCAAGCTGGGAAACATATAACCAAGCGCTTTTTCGTGAGGCTGTGGAGGAAGTAAATATCGATCTCAATATCGTTCCATATCGGTTTTTGATTAAATTAACACCACAGGATGATGACATGTACGCCTTCGAACAAGTATATGAGATTAATTCGAATGAGGATCCGGATTACAACAAAAAAGATTTTCTAGAAGCGTTTTGGATGTTTCCACAAGAAGTTATGCAAAAAATCGAGCAAGGAGATTCAGCCAAGTCTGATCTTCCAAAACTCCTTCGAAAAATTTATAAAGTGTAGAATTGAAATGATCAGGACTTTCAAAATTGGATGAGATATTGGCGCAACGCGAGGACGTTGCCGAGACGTACAGAGATGTACGGTGAGGCAACTACCACAGCATAAGCCAATAGCTCGCCGATTTTGAAAGTCCTGGCTGGGTAGCTCAGTTGGTTAGAGCGAGGGACTCATAAGCCCTAGGTCGTGGGTTCGATTCCCACCCCAGCTACCAACAAAAAGACTGCAGGAAATCCTGCAGTCTTTTTGTTTTGTGGGTGGGAATCGAAGGGTGTGGTAAAAATACAAACTTAACATCGTTTCAAATAGTCGCCGGCCGGCGACTATTTGAAACTAATTTTTTACAAAATCGTCAAGTGATGTGAGGCCTGATCGAATCTTCTCAAGGCCGGACTCGCGCAGTGTGCGCATGCCGAGATGTCGAGCTTCTCCCAAAAGCGTGTCCGCGTCAGAGTGCGCTGTAATTGCGCTTCTCAACTCGGGCCCAATCTGCATCATCTCGTACACACCGATCCTCCCCTTGAAACCGGTCTTCTTGCACTCGGTGCTACCTTCGCCGTGATATGTCCGAATGTTTGAAATAATTGAACAACTACGGTATAATTGTTGACAACATGACTCTTACAACTCACGCGACAATCGGGGCAGTAATTGGCCACGCTGTTGGAATTCCGTTTTGGGCGTTTATTTTTGGTTTCATTTCTCATTTTCTGGTTGACATGATTCCGCACGGAGACACTGGCCTCTCGGATAATTTTCGTGTTCATAAACGCAAACGAAAGCGAGCAGTCGCTTATGTTGTTGTAGATGCGATCATCGCGCTTTTTTTTGTTTTGATTCTAGCTAACACGCGCGATCTTGAATCAATACGCACGTTCAGTTGGGGAATCGCCGGAAGCGTTATTCCAGATCTAATTGTCGGTCTTTTTGAAGTAACAAAAACTCCAGCTCTTCGCTGGTTTATTCGTTTACATTTTTATTTCCACGATTTTTTTGTTCACCGAAAAGGCGACGTACCGCTTTATTACGCAATAATGGCACAAATTGTGCTTATTGCGTATTTACAAACAAAATTATAATAGGTTCGAGTGTCTGTGTTGAGAAAATAATTTAGCTTTCAAAGTCAAAAGAGCCAGAGCGCCTAGCAATGTAAAAATGGATGCTAAATAAAAAACCCAATCAAACCCGAATGATTTAACAATCATACTTCCGACAACAGCAGTTGTCGCCATTCCTATTCCAACAACCACATCATAAAGGCTCCATTCAAAAGCCTCTTTTGTTTTATCAATGTGTCTCGTAAAAATCGAGTACCAACCAGGCCACGCTAATGCTGTGCTAATTCCCAAAAGCGCTTGTAGCGCATATAACTGCCAAACAGAATCAATTAAGGTGTAAAGAAAATAAACACAGGCCATAACAATTATTCCGACAATGGTAGTTATAAGATCGTCTTTTTCGGAAGATGTGCGATCAACAAAAATTCCAACAGGAATCTCAACAATGGAACGAGAAAATAAATAAATCGCGGCCGCTACACCAACAATCTCCAAAACATCTCCGTTAATTTTATTTTCAATAAAAATCGCAAATATTGGTCCGAACAATTGTGATGCTGATAAAATAATCAAATCCGCCAAAATAAAAGTTTTGATAACCCAGTTTACTTTGGTCTGTTGAATTGCTCGCCATACAATCAAGTGGGGATACATAAAAAAGGGGTTTTAGGTTTTGGGTGTTAGGTGTTAGGTGCTGGAAAAAACGAATGAAATAATTCAATCGTTAATGATGCTGATCGCGACCAAGAAAACTGAACTGCGCGGCGGTATCCTTCTTCACGCAAAGATTGAACACCTTCTGGAACAAGGACACATTGTGCGATCGCAAGCGACATTTCTTCAACATCTTCTGGATCAGTATAGATTACCACATCTCCACCGACCTCCTCGAGAGCACCACGACGCGATGTAATAACTGGCGTCCCAACGCTCATTGCCTCAAGAATCGGCAAACCAAAACCCTCTTCATACGACGGAAAAAACAAACACGAGGCTCGACTCAACAGAAACCACTTTTCTTCTTCAGTTACTGGACCTAAAAAATGAATCTCCGAAGAAACGGCTGATTGCATAATTTCTTGCGCTTTCCATCCATATTTTCCAGCGATAATCAAACGCACATTCGACTTTTGTTCTGGATGAGTGAAAATAAATTTCTCAAATGCCGTAAAAGCGTTTGATAAATTCTTTCTCGGTTCAATAGTTCCAAGCAGTAAAATATAATCGCGATCAAACGGAAAACGAATGTTGTGCTCAATATCTTTATGCGATCCAAGTGTAACACCTTCTGGAATAACTTGCGTTTTTGTCTGCGACTCTGGGAAACGCGCGTGCAATCGCTGTTGTGTCCATTTAGAAACACAAATAATTTTTTGTGCACGCGCGATTGACCACGGAACAATAAAACGAGTTGAAAACGAATCTTTCATTTCGTCAGGAAACCATTCTGGATGATCGTAAATCAAAACGTCGTGAATTGTAATAACACTTTTCCATTTCCACAAAAGTGGCAATTGACCAAACGGAGAGAAGAAAACGTCCGCGCGCAGAATCAAGGCTCTAATCGGTAAAAAAACATGACGGCTCAAAAACGGAATACGCGGTAAAATTGGTCGAACTATTTTTACATTGTTTGTTCCACCAATAAGTTCTGATTGTTTGTGTAAAGAAAATTCGCGCGGAACAAAAATAAAAATTTCATCTGACTCGTTCTCGCGCGAAAGAGCATAAACAATCGAACAAGTATAGTGTTCAATGCCGGCGCCTGTTGAACCGTCTTTTGCGCAAAGTGTTGTTCCGTCAAAAAAAATACGCATATCCGAGAGTCAAATATAAGACAACCAAACCAACAAGTAATACTCCGCAGACAAGCGCTGGAATGCTAGCGCGAGGTTTTATGCCAAACAAAACAGCCAAGATACTCCCTGTCCATGCTCCAGTTCCTGGAAACGGGACAGCGACAAACAAGAAAAGAAAAAATGCACCGTATTTTTGATATTTTTTTTGATGACGGCGTTCAAGCGATCTCAAATATGATTCAATCAAGCGATGCAATGTCGGAATATGTTTTTCTGCAAAACGCAAAAGCGGAGGAAAGAAAAATAAAACAATCGCAATCGGCAAAAAGTTTCCGGTCACAGATAAAAAAAACGCGTAAAGCGGAGAAAAATTATATTGCAAAATCGCGACCGGAAGCGCAACGCGAAGTTCGGCAATTGGAAGCGCAGACAAAAGAATAACTTGGAGTTCACCATTCATAAGCGTCGTATGCCCAAGCCGCTAAGGATTTAACGTCTTGAAAACGTCCAGAATCTGAATCTGATCCAAGCACAATTACTAAAATTTCATCGGTTCCGTTTCTTGAAAACAAAGTGGCAAGACAATATCCTGCTTCAGGCAAAAATCCAGTTTTCGCCGCAATGATTTTATACGGAGGTTGATTCATGAAACTCTGAAGCAAGTCGTCCGTTGATGTAAAAGTGAATGTTTTTCCAGAAACGCTGTTTACGATGTGAGTTGATTTTTGTGTTGCGTCTTTGATCGTTTCAATCTTAGCGGCTTCGTCGAGCAAACGCGCGAGGTCTGTAACAATTGAAGTATTTTTTGAAGACAAACCTGTTGGATCAACAAATTGAGTCTGTTGCATTCCAATTGAGGCGGCTGTTTCATTCATCTTTGCGACAAAATCTCCTTCTGACATTCCAGAAAGCCGCACAAGAGCGGAGGTCGCTGAATTATCCGAACTCACTAGACTTGCATAAAAAAGATCGCGTATTGTTACAACTTCCAAAAGCGGAATATGTTGAATTCCGCCTAAACGAATGTCTTCTTGAATAAGTGAAGCTGGCGCGTCAAGATCAGGATTAGTCTTTAAAAAAACATAAGCAGTCATAAGTTTTGTGATGCTTCCAATCGCGCGCGGAGTTTGACGATTTTTTTCAAACAAAATCGCGCCAGAGTTTCGATCCATCACAAGCGCGCTAACAGCTGTTGTAATAATCCCAAGACGCGATCCGTCTTTTTTTACTGGCGCATTTTTTCTTACAGAATCGGTTTCGACAGTTGACAAATCAAAAATTGAATACGTTCCAACAACTCGCTCGGAAGAATCCGGCAGAGTTGCGATTTTTTCAAGATCTCTCGCGTCAACAGGAAACATCTGCAAAAGTGTTGAAGCTAAAATTACTTGCGTGAAGAGTTTGAAAATCATACAACATCAGAAGACGGTTCATTTTCAATTTCGGAAAGAAGTTGTTGAATTTTTTCATTTTCATGGAAATCCACAAACTGCGAAAGTTCATTTAAATTATGAAGTCCAAGCTCTCTTAAAAAGTCCATTGAAACTGTATAAACATTTTGAAGACGAGTCGTGTCTTCTTTTTCTTCAACAAGACCTCGAATTAAAAGATTGCGCAAAATTATCGCGCAATTCACTCCGCGAATTTGTTCGATTTCTGGTTTTGTAACAGGCCCGCGATAAGCTATGACGGCGAGTGTTTCAAGTGATGGACGAGTTAAAGGACCGCTTGCTTCTTTTTTCAAAAATGCAGACACATCATCTCCAAAATCAGGATTGGAAACAAATTGAACTTTGCCATCGAGTTCAAACAAACGAATACCTGAATTTGAAGTGTTGAATTTTTCCTTGATAACAGTAATTGCTTCGTGAACCACCTCGTTCGAAACATTAAGCTGTTTTGAAAGTTGAGTAATCGCGATCGGTTTTGCTATTGCAAACAAAATCGCTTCAAGTTTTGTTGTGAGCATAAAATTTAGTCTACTTTTTTTATCTCTATGTCAGAAAATGATTCTGATTGAACCGCACGAATGCTCCGCTGTTTTACAAGTTCAAGCAGTGCCAAAAAACTGACGACAATATCAACTTTTGAACGTCCATTTGAAACCAAATCTTTAAATGTCATTCTTGCGCGCGACAAAAGTGCATCATGAATTTCTTTCAAACGTTCTTTCACTGACGATACACGTTCGAGTGTTGATTGCTTGATTCTAAAGAATGGTTCCAGACGTTTCATCAAAGAAGAAAAAGCCGTTTCTAAATTTGATATAGTCATTCCTTCTGGCAAAATAAACTCATCGAGTTTAACAACATCAGCTTGTGTGCGAGGAAATGCTTTTTGTGCGTTTTGATGTTGTGCGTTAATTAGTTCAGCGGCTTCCGCAAAAAGTTTGTAAAGTTGAAGTTGCGCGGCAAGAGACGTTTTTGTTTCTTCTTCATCAATTTGTTCGTCCGGTAAAAGTTCGCGCGATTTAATTAGTAATAGCCGCGTTGCGATCACAAGAAAATCTGACAAATCTTCCATTGAAGATTCGTGTGTATTTATGTAAACCAAATAATCGTCTGTAACTTTCGCAAGCGAAACTTCAGTGATCGGTAGTTCTTGCTTTTCAATAAGTTCAAGCAAGAGCTGAAGCGGGCCTTTGTATTTATCAAGCTCAACTTGAAAGTTCATTTTTATTTTCTGTGCTGTTATTGCGAGCGACCAACGGAAGCGAAGCAATCTCTGCGTACCATGAGCAGTCTACACCATGTCTCCGAGCCATCGGACTATCGCCGCTGTTCTATGCGGCATGGTGTAGACTGCTCATGTATATAGACATCACAATGACAAATTTATTTTTATTTTTTTATCTGCAGTTTTAATTCCTGAAGCGTTTGCGCATCCAAAGGCGATGGAGCGTTCATCACAGAAGTATTTCCGGAACTCGTCATCGGAAACGCGACAACTTCTCGCAAAGCTGATTCTCCTGTTAAGTTCATCAAATTACGTTCAACACCAAGACCAATTCCACCGTGCGGCGGCGCCCCAAAACTAAACGCTTCAAGCATGTGGCCGATGGAATTTTGTATTTCTTCTTCGGAATATCCCATAATTTTATACGTTGCTTTCAAAACTTCCGCTTCGTGAGCGCGAATGCTTCCACCGCCGGATTCGTAGCCATTACACACAAGATCATATTGCGAAGTTAGAATGTTTTCGATGTTTCTTCCTGCAAGATGATCCTCTCGGAATTCCGGCAATGGTTGAGAAAATGGATTGTGTGTAAAAGTCCAGTGTCCGGTTTTTACGTCCATTTCAAAAAATGGAAAATCAATAACCCATGCGTACGCAAGAACGCCAGTCTCTTTTTCTTCCGGCGCGCGTAAATCGAATTTATCAGCTCCGTATTTTTTCATTGCGTCCTTATAACTGATGCGCGGAAATGGTTTTTCTTTAAGTGTGAATCCTAATTTCTCTGCCGCTTGAATTACCATCGCTTCAACTGTTTGCATCACATCTTCCCTTTCAACAAAACTCATTTCAATATCAACTTGAGTGTGTTCAAACCCTCTGTCAGCGCGTGGATCTTCATCACGCAAAGCTCGAGAAGTTTGAAAATACCGTTCAAAACCGGCTGTCATCAAAAGTTGTTTATATTGTTGAGGACTTTGTGGAAGTGCGAAAAAATTTCCAGGCTGTAGACGCGATGGAACAACAAAATCTCGCGAACCTTCCGGCGTGGCTTTTGTGAGAAGCGGCGTTTCAATTTCAACAAACTTTTGTTCAAACAAAAATTCACGGCAAGCCTGAACCCAAGCGCTTCGCAGACGAATATTTTTTTGCATTCTTTCTGTACGCAAATCAAGATAACGATATTTCAAACGCAAATGTTCATCAACTTTGATTGAATCTTGATCAATTGGAAACGGTGGTGTGTTTGACGGGTTGAGAATCGTAACATTTTTGACAGCCACCTCAACTTTGCCTGTAAGCATTTCTGGATTTATTTGTTTTTCACTTCGCGCGTTTACAATACCTTCGATTGAAACTACATATTCAGG
>JACQXU010000022.1:41175-71302 GCA_016208545.1 Candidatus Uhrbacteria bacterium
CGTCCAAATCTGGTTTGTAACAGACCAGTTGTACGATTCCTGTTCCGTCTCGAAGATCAATAAAAATTAATTTTTCTCCCATTCGGCGAATTCTATGAACCCAACCGTTTAGTAAAACGGTTTGACCGAGTAAATTTTGTGTTTCGAAAATTGGTGTACGAGGCATAGTTGAAAAGTAGTAGGTAGTAAGTAGTAGGTAGTAGGTATATACGTTAGATAGCTGTTTTGATCAAACCATTTAAGAGACTATTTACACGTACTGATTGTGTGTGAACAGTCGTAAAATAGTCAATTTCAATATATTGTAAGTCTTTCGAGAGAATAAATTGGTTCTGAAGTTCAAATAATGAGCCAATGGCTATATCGTAAAAACGGATTTTTTCTTTTCCTGTTCGCCGACCAAAACCTTCCGCAATATTGGACGAGATTGAAATAGCTGACCGACGCATCTGATTAACAAGCCCATATTGTTCCTGTTGTGGAAACTTCTGTGTTAGTTTGTATACCATCAGCGCGAGTTTGTGAGCCTCTTGCCAAGTAATCAAATCAGTAAAGTGATTAATTTTATTTTTATTCATATACCTACTACCTAATACCTACTACTTACTACGGTGCTAATCTATTTATCATCCTTATTTCTCCATATCCTTCTGGCGCCAAAAGATCATTATTGAGAGCTAAGTTCGGCGTGTTTGGATCTCGCTTCATATAAAACGCTTTCACTTCAGCCGGATATTTTTCAATAAAAATCGGACGATCAAATTGTTGAGTAAGAAGTGTTTCATCGTCAGCTCCCAAATCATCGCGATCACCAATATCCGAACCGAGCTCGCGCAATTTTTCAATCGCTTGCGCGTGTGTGAGACGAACAAATGGAGCCAAAACTTTTTTGAGCGGCTCAATATCGCGTTCGAGTATTTTTAATTCGCTAGCGTTTTTTTCCAAAACATCTTTTACAATTCGAACAATAAGTTCTTCCTGAATTTTCATGTTTTCTTCGTGTTCGACAAACGCGGCTTCGGCATCCATCATCCAAAATTCAGTGAGATGTCGGCGAGTCTTGGATTTTTCAGCTCGAAACACAGGACCAAAATCAAAAGCTCGACCAAAACTCATAATTCCTGCTTCCAAATAAAGTTGTCCAGATTGCGCAAGATAAGCTTTTCCACCTTCGTCAAAATAATCCATCTCAAATAATTCTGTTGTTCCTTCGCAAGAGGTCGGTGTCAAAATCGGAGTATCAAATTTCACAAAACCGTTTTCATTTAAGCGAGTGTAAGTAGAGTTGATGATTGTATTTCGCACTCGCAAAATTGCCCATTGCCGCTCACTTCGTAGCCACAAATGTCTTTCATCCAATAAAAAATCAGGTCCGTGTTCTTTTTTGCTGATCGGATAATCTTCCTCTGCCAACTGAACAATCGAAAATGAAACACCGTCAAGTTCAAATCCACTTGGCGAACGAGTGTCGATTTTAACTTTTCCGCGAACAATAACGGAGGACTCTATTCGAAGTGTCTGAAGAGCATTCCACTCATTTTCCGGTATGCTTGAATTTGAATAAACAACTTGAACACGGCCAGAACCGTCGCGTAATTGCAAAAAGAAAATTTTTCCGCTTGAACGGAAATTGTATGCCCAACCCTTAAACTCAACCTCTTGTCCAAGATGCTCTCCGATGTCTTTTATAAAAGCCATATTCAAAAGAAGTTTAGCCTAAAAAGAGCCACAAGCGCAAGTTCTATATTGAACAAGCTGTTCGCAAAGAAACTGCTGGAATAATTGGAAAATGGGAAATGATAAATGACTCCAAAACTTCATGGAAACTTTCCAAATGCTCACTTTCCAATCGAGGTCGCATTTGCTCTGAAAATGGCTCATGAAGAGCAAAACGCACGAGTTTAAGCGCCTCATCACTGATCGTACGCGCTGAAAACCATGCTTGTTGATTTGTTCGCGTGCACGACTCACAAACAACACCGCCACGCAAGGCATGCCAAAGATAACTGTTCTGTTCTATGGAGCGATGGCAAGAGACGCATAATCGAAGTTCTGGCCTGTAACCGCAAACGTCCATGAGTTTTAGAGTGAAAGAACCTAGCAAAAATCCTGCGCGTTCATTACTGATTGATTCTGTACAGCAAAGAAATTCAAGCCACTGCTCTAAAAGTTCATACAAAACCGAATCGCTCTCAAGAGGTTTTGTTGCTGAATCAACAAGATGAAGCGCACTGCGAGCGAGTGTGAGCTGGCTAAGACGTTCGTGTAAACCAAAAAACGCGCGACGGCGTTCAGTTCCAGCAACTATTTGATATTGCCGACCGCGCACGAGCAAAAGTTCGACTTCGGAAATCATTTCAAGATGTGGAGTGAGTTTCGCAAGCGACTTGTGCCCGCCTCGTGCTACAAATTCAATCTTTCCGAATTCCGGAGTCAATGCTGTGTACCATCTATCAGTTTCTCTGAAGTCGCGACGTGAAAGAATAATAGCGGTTGTTGAATAAAGCGAGCTCATAAAATCTTAATTGAAATCACCTCCCGTCTGTCTCTACAAAAATAAACGAGAGGTAATTTGATGATTCACATTTTCTCAAAATAACTCTGCACAATCAACATTGCGGAAAGTGCGTCTTCTGGCGCTTTTGATCCTTCTTCTTTTTGGAGTCGTATACTTTCCGATGTTGTGTACGATTCATCTTCTTCAACAACAGGAATTGAAACAGCATCTTTGAGCGCGCGGATAAACTTGCGGGTTTTTTTAAGTTGCTCTTCGCTGTGATGACTGCCTGTTGAAAGCGGAACACCGACAACTATCATATCAATATTTTCAGCGTTCACTCTTTCTGCAAAAACCCGAATCGTTTCAGCCCCTGCGTTTGGAACAACAGCAAGAGGAACAGCAATTTTCGCGTCACTGTCTCCAAAAGCTAAACCGATTTTTTTATCACCGTAGTCAATGCCAAGGATACGCATATTTATTTTTTCCCATACGCCTCCTTAATTCTCTGCGTCAATTTCTCCAGCCCTTTTTCCGCCAACTCGCTAATATCTGAAATCGGCGTTACGGATTGATAAGACTCTTTTGCCAATGTCAGTAAATTTTCGTCTTCTTCAGGAGCACTCAGGATGATAGTGTGTAAATTCGCTATAACATAATTTATTATACAGGCATTGGCGTTAAAACTTCCACACCGTTTTTTGTTACAGCGATTGTCACTTCAAAATGACTTCCAAGTGATTTATCTTTCATAATAATGCTCCAGTTGTCTTTCCCAGTTTCAACTTCAAAACTTCCTCCAAGTCCGAGCATTGGTTCAAGCGCGAGACACATTCCGTCAACAATTTTTACATCGGGATACTGCGCGGAAACAAAATTCGGAACATGAGGCTCTTCGTGAACAGCGTGTCCAACTCCGTGCCCAACAAGAGCGCGAACAATTCCGTATCCGTGAGGTTTCACAAAATTCTCAATCGCGGAACTGATGTCTTTAATTGATCCTCCAACTCGCGCGGCGCGAACGCCTGCAAAAAGCGCGCCTTTTGTAATTTCCATAAGTTTGATCGCTGAAGGAGACACCTTGCCAACTGGAACTGTAACAGCCATGTCAGTGCATAAACCTTGATACCAACACCCAACATCAATTCCAACAATGTCACCATCCTTAAGAACGTAATCACGATTTCCACATCCGTGCACAACCTCTTCATTCACTGAAAGACAAAGTGTGCTTGGAAACGGTTTGTCGTCTTTGCTAGACTTATATTCTTTGAATGACGGCTCGCCGCCACCTTCGCGAATCACTCGTTCCGCAATCGCGTCCAGCTCAAAAAGACGCACGCCAGGAACAACTGCATCAACAACAGCCTTCAGGGCTTTTGAAAGTAGTTGACCTCCTTGTCGCATTTTTGATATTTCGTCTGATGTTTTGATGAGAGACATAATGGTTCAGGTTTTGGGTGTTGGGTTTTAGGTTCAAATAACTCCAATTATCCTCCCAAACACTTCTTCTAGACTTCCAACCCCATCAACACGACGCACGATTCCATTTTTTTCATATTCAGTGATGACTGGCGCTGTATCATTTTCATAAATTTCTAACCGACGATTGATTGCTTCTGGTTTGTCATCATCTCGCTGTGTCCACTTTCCTCCACACGAACACGAATCTCCGACTTTTATTCCGTTGTGAACACTACCAACTTTTCCACACGCGCTACAAGTCAGTCGTCCGCCAAGACGTTTCAAAGATTCATCACGAGGAATATCAATTACAATCACGTGAGTCGGCGTGTCAAAATCAAAAGCCATAAACTGCGATAAGTTGCGCGGATAGCCATCAAGAATATATCCATTTTGAGTGTCTGGTTTTTGCAAACGCAATTTCAAAAGACGAGCCGCGTCTTCGTCAGAAACCAGAAGTCCTTGATTGCTAATTGCCTCTAATTTTTTTCCAGTTTCTGAACCTGTCGCGACTTCTTCACGAATAAGCTGACCCATTCCAAACGCTGGAACGCCTAATTTGGTAGATAATTTCTCGGCTTGTGTTCCTTTTCCACTACCTTGCGGGCCCATAAGAAGGATTTTGTGTAACATACTCAGTAGTACAACTTCGAATTAATGATTGATAGATTTGAACGATTTAAGTCGTTTTGCCAAGAACCTACGGCCACCAGTTGTTTTGAGGTAGCCTTCTCTGCGATTTGCATCTTCTTTTGATAAGCACCCCTCAAAATATATTATCACAAGCGGTCTTCTTCCTTTTGTTGAGAAAACCTGTCCATCACAGTGCTCATGAAAACGACGGTTCAGGTCTTTTGTAATACCTATGTAGTTCTTCCCATCTTTCAGGCTAAGTAAGACGTAGATAACCCAAAATTTAGAAGTTGTACTACCGGGAATACTTGACGAGTATAACAAAAAAGTAGTAAAGTAGCATAGTACTAAAGTAGTAGAGGGTCAAAAAAACGCGTTCTTGAAACGCGTTTTTCATTTTTTTCTTTCCTACTCTCCTACTTTTCTACTTTTCTTCTACACATCATACTCCCTCATCGTCAACTGCGCTTCAATCTGCTTCATCGCATCAATTACAACTGAAACAATAATCAAAATTGAAGTTCCGCCAATCACTAAATTCGGATTACCTGTGATCTGTTGAACAATAAGCGGCAAAATCGCGATCGCTGAAAGAAACGAAGCGCCAAGAAGCAATAGACGATTTGAAACCCATCCAAGATAATCCGAGGTATTTTTTCCAGGACGAATGCCGGGAATAAACCCGCCTTGTTTTTGAATATTTTCAGCAACGCGATCAGGATGAAAAATAACCGCAGTGTAAAAATACGCAAAGAAAAATACTAAAACAAAATATGCAATGCCGTAGAATAATTGATTCTGAAATAATTGAATTGTCTTGTCGGCAATTGTTCGCAGAAGTTCAGTTTTCGCGCTCACAAAGAATTGCGCAATCACTGTCGGAAACAAAATAATCGAAATCGCAAAAATAATTGGAATCACACCGCTCATGTTAAGTCGAAGAGGAATGTGCGAAGTAACAGCTCCTGACAAACGCGCTCCCTGAATGTGGCGAGCGTATTGAACAGGAATGTTTCGCTGGGCTTCGTTCATAATTACGATTCCAACAACAGTCACAACAGCCACAACCAGAAACAAAATAAGCGTGATAAGTTGTGAACGATCATAAACTGCCAAAGTCTGGCTCAAAAGCGTTGGAAGTCCGGCAATGATTCCAGCCAAAATCAAAATCGAAATTCCGTTTCCAACGTTTTTTTCTGAAATCAATTCTCCAATCCACATTAAAAAAATTGTTCCCGCTGTCATTGTTAGAATTGCAAATATCATTGTTGTCAAACCAGAACCCTGAAAAAATGAACCTTTTTGCGAGAGCAAAAGAATCAAACCGTATCCCTGAATTATCCCAAGCGGAACTGTCGCAAACCGAGTCCATTGGTTTAGCTTTTGACGACCTTGTTCTTCCTTTTGCATTTCTTCAAGCGAAGGAATAATCATTGCCAGTAATTGGAAAATGATTGACGAAGTAATATAAGGAGCAACTCCCATTGCGACAACAGAAAAATTTTCAAGAGTTCCACCAGAAAAAATGTTCAACAGTCCGAAAAATTGATTGCCTGAAAAAATATCTTTCAACGCTGACGCATCAACTCCCGGAACTGGGATATGCGCCGCAATTCGAAACACAACAAGCATGAGAATCACGAACAAAATGCTTTTGCGCACTTCGCGTGTTTTCCAAATGCGAATGATTGTGTTCATAAATTATTTAATCGTAATTACAACTCCGCCGGCTTTTTCAATTTTCTCTTTTGCAGATTTTGAGACAAGACATCCTTCGATTGTAAGCGCGATTCCGATTTCACCTGTACCCAAAATTTTAACTCCAGTCGCGTCTTCTCTAATCAACTCTTTCTTTTTCAAAAGTTTTATAGTTACTTTTGTGCCATTTGAAAAATTTTTTGCTAAATCTTCAACATTCAAAATCTGTGGACGTGGTTTCGGACTTGTAAACCCTCTTGATTTCGGTGTTGAAAGCATGATTGTCCGCAGACCTTTAAGTTTAAGGCCCGAGCGTCCGCCTGAACGAGCGCGTTGACCTTTCACACCACGACCAGAATAAGAACCTTTTGAGCCCAAACCGCGACCAATGCGTTTTTTGGTTGTTCGAGATCCTTTTTTGGGTTTTAATGATTGCAAAGTTAACATAAAATTATTCTATTTCTTTTGTCTCTATATCTTTTACCACTTTTTTCTCTTGTTTGCCAAATTGTTGAATCGCAGAAAATGTCGCTCGAGCGATATTGATTTTATTCGAAGAGTTAAGAATACGTGAAACAACGTTCGGAACTCCGGCGTATTCAAGCACCATTCGCACTGCGCCGCCAGACTTCAGCCCTGTTCCTTTTGGCGCAGGTTTGAGAAGCACGATGGCTGAACCTTCTTTTACCCAAACCGCGTGTGGAATGGTTTCGTTTTGCATTGGAACAGTAATGACATTTTTCTTTGCCTGACGATATGCTTTTTCAACAGCAATCTGCACATCAGAACCTTTTGCGATTCCAAATCCAACTTTGCCTTTTTTATCTCCAATCACGAGCGCCGCGCGGAAAGACATTCGTTTTCCACCGGCAGTCACACGAGTAACGCGAGCCAAATCCAAAATTTTCTGCTCGTACTCTCGTACTTGCTGAGTTTTGCCTCGTGCGCGCCCTTTTCGCTCGCCTCCATCACTGCCACCACGACGATTCCCTCCACCACTTCCACCGCGTCCACCTCGACCTCCTGCGCGAGCAGGGCGTTTTGTAGAAGCCGCCGATGTTGGTTGATTTGTTGATTGCTGTTCATTCATATTTATATCTTTATTCCACCTTCTCGCGCGCCATCTGCAAGTGCCGCAACGCGTCCGTGATAACGATACGCACCGCGATCAAACACTGCTGATTTCACACCCAAAGCCAGCGCTTTTTCCGCGAGTTTTTTTCCAACTTCTTTTGCAATTTCGACTGGTTTTGCTTTTGTATTCACGTCTTTGTCGGATACTGCCGCGATTGTTTTTCCAACCGAGTCGTCGATTAGTTGCGCATAAATGTGCTTCAAACTTCGCTTAACATTCAATCTCGGACATTCTTGCGTGCCAAAAATCCGCGTGCGTGTTCTGTGTGCGCGCCGCAAAGCGTGTGATTGTTTGAGTTTCAAATGTTTTGGCATATCAATGTTTTACGCTGTGGCTTTCTGCGCTTTTCCAGCCTTTCGACGCACAACTTCTCCGACGTATTTAATTCCTTTTCCTTTATACGGTTCTGGTTTGCGTAAGCGTCGAATGTTCGCCGCCATTTCACCCACTAAATGTTTATCAGCACCTTTTATTGTAATGATATTCCCTTCAACGGTTGCTTCGATTCCTTTTGGGAGGACAAATGGCACCTCGTGAGAAAATCCTATGTTCAAAACCAAATCTTTTCCTTTCATGTTTATACGATAACCCACTCCATTCACTTCAAGCTGGCGCGAAAATGTTTCGACAACTCCACTCACCATGTTCTGCAAAATCGCGCGCGCGGTTCCCCATTGAGCCCGTTCGTTTTTATCGGATTCATTTGAAATTGTTACCGCGATTGTTTTCACTCCATCTTCTTCAACAAGCGCAATCTTAACAGCGGGATTAAACTCTTGAGAGAGTTCTCCTTTTGGTCCTTTCACTGTTACAGTCTGCCCTTGAATGGAAACAATGACATTGTTTGGAATTATGATTGGTTTTTTTCCAATGCGTGACATATATTTTATGAAATTTCGCAGATTACTTCCCCACCCAAACGGCGCGCACGCGCTTCTTTGTTAGTCATGAGTCCATTTGGTGTAGAAATAATTGCTATTCCGATGTCAGACAACACTCGTGGCAATTCCGAAGATTTCGCATACACTCGATTTCCGGGTTTGCTGACGCGCTTGATCTTTCTTATGATTGGCTGTTTCTGATCGTATTTGAGCACAATGTGCAATTCAGGAAATTTTCCATCTTTAATTTCTTCTGCCTTTTCGATATATCCTTCGGCTTGCAAAATTTTTGCAATATGAAATTTAATCTTCGAATAAGGAAGAGTAAGTTCTGTTTTTTTGACTAACTGCGCATTTCGAATGCGTGTTAGCATGTCTGAAATTGGGTCTGTGATCATAGTGAGCTTGTCGAACTACCAACTTGATTTTCTTATTCCTGGAATCTCGCCTCGATTTGCAAGTTCACGGAAACAAATACGGCAAAGTCCGAACACGCGCAAATACCCTCGATGCCGACCGCATCTCCAACAGCGATTCACCACGCGTGTGGAGAACTTTGGTTTTTGTCTTGATTTTGCAATTTGATTTTCCGTGGCCATAGGGAGAGTTTTATAGTCGTGAAGTCGTGGAGTAAGTTATTTAAAACTCCATGACTATGTGCTTTCGACTCCATGACTTTCTTTATACTTTCTTCAAAGGAAGTCCGAGGTGAGTAAGAAGTGCTTTGGCTTCTTCATCCGATTTTGCTGTTGTGCTGATCGTAACTTGCAAACCGTGCATCACTTCGATCTCATCGCTGCGAATTTCCGGAAATGCCGTGTGCTCTTTGAACCCGATTGAATAATTTCCGTTTCCATCAAAGGCCTCTGGTGGCAACCCGCGAAAATCTCGAACGCGCGGAAGCGATACATGAAAAAATTTATCAAGAAATGTCCACATCCGTTTACCGCGCAATGTTACTTTCATTCCAATTACCATTCCTTGTCGAATCTTGAATGCGGAAATTGATTTTCGTGCGAGAGTTTTTACTGGTTTTTGTCCGGAAATGCGCGTGAGAGTTTTTTCCGCTGTCTCCATATACTTTGCTTCTTTAAGTCCTGGACCAAGACCAACGTTAAGAGAAACCGCTTTGACAGTTGGAACAGCGTTTGTATTTTTGTATCCGAACTCTTTCATGAGTTTGGGTACAATTTCTTTTTTGTAAACCTCTTTGAATGCCATAAGTTATTCTATATCCTCCGAGAAACCACGCAATTTAATTACGCGAATTTTCTTCGTCTTTCCATCTACTTCAATTTTTTTATATCCTACACGTCCGCTCTTTCCGCTTTTTGGCGAAATAAGTTTTACGTTTGATATATGAATCGGCGAAGCAAATTGAATTTTCTGTCCTGGCTGATTCGCTCGTTTTCGCAAATGTCGCGTCATCATATTTATCCCTTCAACAACCACGCGTTCAACTTCCGGAAAAACCTGAATAATTGACCCTTCTTTTCCGCGGTCTTTTCCTGTTAAAATTTTTACTTTGTCTCCTGTTTTGATTTTCATACTATTTATAAAACTTCTGGCGCAAGCGAAAGAATTTTTACAAATCCGCCTGTTCTAAGTTCTCTCGCGATCGGACCAAATATGCGAGTGCCCTTTGGTTCTTTTGTCTTTTTGTCAATTATGACAGCCGCGTTATCATCAAAACGAATGTAAGTGCCGTCTTTGCGTCGAGTTTCTTTTCGTGTGCGAACAATCACAACAGTTACGACATCACTCTTTTTTACACTCGCGTGCGGAACAGCTTCTTTCACGACAGCAACAACAAGATCGCCGATACGACCGTATCGTTTTTTGTGACCGCCAAGCACGCGGATCACTTGCATTTTTTTCGCGCCGGTGTTGTCGGCAACGTTTAGCATTGTACGAAGCTGTACCATATACTTTTTCCAAAATTGGCAAAAAATTGACTTAATTTATTTCCATGACTCGCCATCTCTTAGTTTTAGAATACGGCCTGCATTCCATAAACGTTACCACATCGCCGATTTTGTACGTTTTCTTTTCGTCGTGAACGTGAAATTTTTTACTGCGAACATATCGCTTGCCGTATTTTGGATGAACAACAATTCGATCAACACGAACCACGATCGTCTTTTCCATTTTGTCGGAAACAACGATTCCTTTGAGAGTTCTACGGATGTGATTTTGTGTTGTCATAATTATTTTTTTGAGGAGAGAAAAGTTTCAATGCGCGCGATTGTAAGTTTTGTTTTTCGAATATCGCGAACATTTTTTAATTGATTGGACGCTCGCTTAAACTCCAGCTCTTTTAGATGTGTTCGCGCGAGTTTGAGTTCTTCAGAGAGTCCTTCTTGGGTTTTTTCCAGAAGTGTTTTCATGTCCATATATTTTATTCAAATTCGCGTGTGATAATGCGCGTCCGAACTGGTAATTTATGTCCTGCAAGGATAAGCGCATGGCGCGCGAGCTCTTCATCAATTCCACCCATTTCAAACATTATTGTTCCGGGACGCACAACTGCAACATAATGATCAACTGCGCCTTTTCCTTTTCCCATCGGCATTTCAGATCCTTTTGCAGTTACAGGCTTATCTGGAAAAATGCGAATCCAAATTTTTCCACCGCGCTTGATCGCACGCGTCATTGCGCGACGAGCGGCTTCAATCTGACGCGAGGTTACCCATGCGCCTGTTGTGGCTTTGATGCCAAACTCGCCAAACGCGATCGTCGTTTTTGTTGTCGCGATGCGTTTGTTGCGAGCACGGCCTTTATGCCATTTGCGATGTTTTACTTTTTTAGGAAGCAACATAGTTTAAAAGTCATGGAGTCAAAAATCGCGGAGTCATGGAGTCATTGAGTTATGAAGTGACTTCTCTGCAACTTCTTCAAACACTTCACCACGATTTATCCAAACCTTCACCCCGATCGAGCCCCAAATTGTCTGTGCTTTCACTGACGCAAAGTCAATGTCGGAACGAAGATTGTGAAGAGGAGTTTTCCCTTGTGCAATCATTTCTGTGCGTGCAATTTCCGCGCCGTTTAACCGGCCGCTTAACATAACTTTTACGCCTTTAGCTCCGGCTTTCATAACGCGTTCAACAGCGGATTTCATAACGCGGCGAAATGGCATGCGTTTTTCAATTTCAGCGGCCATTTGCTGGCCAACAACGCAAGCGAAAAGTGACGACTGTGATAATTCTTTGACGTTTATGCTGATTCCAACACGCTTTCCGCGGAAGAAATTTTGTTTGATTTTTTTTGACAACTCTTCAATTCCAGCTCCGGCACGGCCGATAACGAGACCTGGCTTTGCAGAAAAAATCGAAATCTTCAAATTTTGACGCGAACGCTCGATTTCAATTCGGTCAACAAGAGCTTCCTTCAATTCTTTCTTCAAAAATGCGCGAATTCCAACATCTTCTTTGAGATTCTGACGCATTTGTTTGCCATTAGCAAACCAGACCGCGTCCCAACCGCGAGTCACGCCAAGTCTGAATACACGTGGATGAACCTTGTGGCCCATATGAATAGATGTTAGATGTCAATTTATTTTTTCGTCCAGAACAATCGAGACATGCGTTGTTCTCTTTCGAACTGGAGTTGCGCGACCCATTGCTTTTGACATCCAGCGATGCAAAGTCTGACCTTCATCAGCTGTAATTGTTTTCACATACAACGCACTGTCGTCCAATTTGAAATTATTTTTTGCATTTGCAATCGCCGAATTCAAAAGTTTGAGCACCGGAATCGCGGCCGCTTTTTTCATGAATTGCAATTGTGCCTGCGCTTCCTTCACTTTCTTACCACGGATCACATCAATTACCAATCGAACTTTTTGTGGAGAGATGTGAATGGAACGCGCGAATGCTCTGATTTCCATAATATCTATTTATTTTTTGTAGGCGGCGCTGATGGAGTTGTTACTGCTGAAGTTGCGCCTTCTTCTTTTTGAACTTTACCGCCGTGTCTCACAAATTTACGCGTTGGAGAAAACTCACCAAGTTTATAGCCAACCATGTTTTCTACAACTCGCACTTTCACAAAATCTTTTCCGTTGTGAACAGCAAACGTAAATCCAACCATTTCTGGAGTGATCGTCGAAGATCGCGCCCAAGTTTTAATAGGCGTTTGATCGCCTTGCCTGACTTTGGCAAGTTTTTTTAGAATGCTTGGATGGACGAATTGTCCTTTTTTAAGACTTCGTGACATAAATATGTTTTAGGCCGATCCGCCAACAAATCTTCCGAGTTTTCGACGTTTAATAATCCATTGATCAGACGCTTTCTTATGCCGTGTTTTGACTCCAAGCGCTGGCTTGCCAGTTGGAGTTTTCGGACGTTTAAGACCAATCGGATGTCGTCCTTCTCCTCCGCCGTGCGGGTGATCAACTGGATTCATGGCTTTACCTCGAACAGTTGGACGAATTCCGCGATGGCGCGTTCTCCCAGCCTTGCCCCAACGAATAAGACGATGATCTGGGTTTGAAACTTGTCCGACAGTTGCCATACACTCTTTTGGAACCATACGCATTTCGCCGGACGGAAGTTTTACAGTTGCGAACGCTCCTTCAACTGCCATAAGCTGTGCCAATGTACCGGCGCCGCGAACCATTTGAGCGCCTTTGCCAGGCCGGAGTTCGATGTCAAAAACTTCAATTCCGATAGGTATGTGCTGAAGCTGAAAGCGGTTTCCTGGATGAATTTCACCTTTTTGTTTTGATGAAACAACTTGATCGCCAATTTTCATTCCAATCGGAATAATCATGTATCTTTTTTCTCCATCCGCATAGTGCAAAAGAGCAATGCGCGCACCGCGATTTGGATCGTATTCAATCGAGACAATTTTTGCTGGAATATCAAACTTGTCGCGCTTAAAATCAATCACACGAATTCGACGTCTTTCTCCACCGCCGCGGTGTCTGACGGTTATTTTTCCGTTTGTTCGCCCAGCAAACTGTTTACGGTGGATAGTTAACGAACGCTCAGGTTTTGAGCGTGTAATATCTTCGAACGTGTCAACACTTGAAATTCTGCGTCCGGCTGTTGTTGGTCTGTATCGTCTTACTGGCATAAAAGTAATTTTTGCAAAACTCGCGATATTTCGACTTACGGGGCCCCACAAATGTCTCACCGTAATTATCATTACGCCTCGACATTTGTTTCCCAGTGCATCGAAATCTCATCAAGTTTTGCAAAAATTATTAAACTCCTTCGTAAACTTCTATTTTTTTACCTTCAGGCAAAGTGACAATGGCTTTTTTCCAATTCTTTCTTTTTCCGATCGATCGTCCGAATCGAACTGCTTTTCCTTCCACAACTTGCATATTCACAGAAACCGGAGTCATTCCATACATTGTTCGGATTGCATTTTTAACCTGCACTTTGGTCGCACGAGGAGAAACAGCAAAAACGTATTGTCCTTTTGCGGCCAAATGTGCAGCTTTTTCAGTGACCATCGGTTTTAAAATCACATCAGAAGCAACTTTTCCAGATTTCAAAACCGGCACTGCTTTTTCAACTGTTGCGATTTCTGTTTTGACTTCTTCTTTTTTGCCTTTCTTAAACCATGCCATATTTTTATGCCCGCTTGTAAAGACGAGTTAATAGCTCAATTCCTTCTTTTGAAATCAACACGTTTGGTTTTTTGAGAAGATCAACCACATTCAACGCATTGATTGGCAAAGTTTCTATATTTGGAATATTGCGCGCGGCTTTTGAAACTTCGCGATTTTCAGGTTCAACCAAAATCAGAGTTTTCTTTCCAGCGATCGGCAACTTTGAAAGTATTTGGGAAAGTATTTTTGATTTTCCTTCCGGAATCGTAAGTTTTTCAACCGCTACAAACATTCCTTCGTTAACCTTGTCAGTCAAGACCATTGCCAAAGCTTTCCGTTTGGTCTTTTTATTAATCTTCACAGAAAAATTTCTGGTACTGCGAGGACCAAATGTAATTCCGCCACCGATCCAAATAGGCGAACGCCGTGAACCGTGCCGAGCGCGTCCAGTTCCTTTTTGCTTCCATGGCTTTTTTCCAGTTCCTGCAACTTCTCCGCGATCTTTTGTGTGAGCAATCGGAGCGCGACTGTTTGCCATTTGCGCTATCACGGCTTCGTGCACAATTTCCTGTTGAATCGGAACAGCAAACAATGACGCGTCAAGTTCGACACTTCCTGTTTCTTTTCCTTCTTGATTGTACAGTTTTACACTTGCCATATCGTTTGAGCGCTTGTTGTTTTGATAAGAACCAATCCGCCGCGTGCACCTGGAACAGCTCCTTTGAGCGCGATCAAATTTTTCTGTGGATCAACTGAAACGACTTCGAGGTTTTTGACAGTTACGCGAATGTCTCCCATGTGTCCGCTCATACGCTGACCTTTGATAACTTTTCCCTGTCGCTGTGAAGCATTTGATCCAGGCATGCGTTGCTGATCTTTATTTCCGTGTGTCATAAAGTGACCGTGGAAATTGTGTCGTTTAATTACGCCTGAAAATCCGTGGCCCTTTGAAAATCCAATTACATCAACAAGCGTCCCTGGTTCAAAAGCGTCAACACGAACTTCTCCGCCTCGCGCGAGAGTTGTCTCGTTCACACGAAACTCACGAAGTGTCTTCAAAAGCGGTAAATCTTTCAAATGACCGGTTTCCGATTTCGTCAGAGATTTCGCAGTTTCAGTTCCAAGTTGAACCGAATTGTAACCATCTTTTTCCTGCGTTTTAATCTGCGTAACGATGTTTGGTTCAGCTTGAACAAGCGTCACTGGAACAACTGTTCCGTCCGCTTTGAATTCCTGAGTCATTTCAAGTTTTCGACCGATGATGAAAGGCATAGGACTAGCTTTTAGCTGTTAGCTTTTAGAAGAAAACAAGCAATCGATCTAACAACTATAATGACTTATACAAAAGCTAGAAGTCGAGCGCTGAATAAATTCCGCGACCAACTTCTAGCTCAAAACTGTTCAATGAGTTTTGAGAATGTTTTGAATTGAATGAATTGAGACTCCTTAAATAATGATCTTTCAAAGCCCGGGAAGGTTTTCCAAAAGATCTTTTGGATCTTTCTTCCCTGTTTGTTAGATCAGGTTTTAATTTCTACGTCCACGCCGGCTGGCAGATTCAAACTCATTAACGCGTCAACGGTTTTGTCTGTTGGATCTGTAATATCAATCAAACGCTTGTGCACGCGCAGTTCATACTGTTCGCGTGAATCCTTGTGAACAAAAGTGGATTTGTTAACGGTATATTTCCGCTTTTCTGTTGGAAGCGGAATTGGACCGACCACTTTTGCACCGGATCGTTCGACTGTTTTAATAATCGTTTCCGTAGCTTGATCAATAATCTTGCTGTCGTATGCTTTGATCTTGATACGGATGCGCGATTTTTCTTCTTCTGTTTTCTTTGTATCAGTCACACTTGTTTGAATAAAGAACGATAGAAATGACCAAAGGTCATCATGAGCGAGCGAAGCGAGTCGAAGGATCTCTTAACGAAGATTGCTTCGTCGCTTCGCTCCTCGCAATGACAGGTCTATATTATTTAATGATTTTCCCTACAACTCCCGCTCCAACAGTGTGTCCGCCTTCGCGAATAGCGAAGGACATTTTGTCTTCCAAAGCAACTGGCTGGATGAGTTTGACTGTGGTATCCTTTGAAGAACGGCTTGTGTCGTCCGCCTTCCTCTTTTGTGAGAGCATAAACTTTTGCCTCAAATTCTGTGTGAGGAGTGATGGAACCTGGCTTTGCGAGCACCATTCCGCGTTCGACATCTTCTTTTTTAACACCGCGCAAAAGCACACCGGCATTGTCGCCAGCACGGCCTTCGGCAAGTTGTTTGTTGAACATTTCAATTCCAGTTACAACTGTTTTCATTGGCTCCTCGCGAAGACCAACAATTTCAACTTCGTCGTTGATTTTCACAAGTCCGCGCTCAATACGGCCTGTAACAACTGTTCCGCGACCTTCAATCGAAAACACATCTTCAACTGGCATGAGGTATGGCTTTTCAGTGTCGCGAACAGGTTCTGGAATATAAGTGTCGAGCGCATTTACCAAATCCATGATCGGTTTTGTTGCGGCTTCGTCAGTTGGATTTTCAAGCGCTTTGAGAGCTGATCCTCGGATCACAGGCACTTGGTCGCCAGGGAATTCATATTTTTTGAGCAGGTCGCGCACTTCTTCTTCAACCAAATCAATAAGTTCTGGATCATCAACTTGATCAACTTTGTTCAAAAACACAACAATCGCAGGCACTCCAACTTGACGCGCAAGAAGAATGTGCTCGCGGGTTTGTGGCATTGGGCCGTCTGCGGCTGAAACAACCACAATCGCGCCGTCCATCTGCGCAGCGCCGGTGATCATGTTCTTAATGTAGTCGGCGTGTCCTGGACAGTCGACGTGCGCATAGTGGCGCTTGTCTGATTCGTACTCACAGTGAGCTGTCGCGATCGTGATTCCACGCGCTTTTGACTCTGGAGCTTTATCAAGATCGTCCACGCCTTTTTTCTGAGCGGTCATTCCTTTGGCGCTTAAAACCGCCAAAATTGCCGCGGTTGTCGTGGTTTTTCCGTGGTCAACGTGACCAATCGTACCGACGTTTACGTGCGGCTTTGTTCTTTGAAACACTTCGGCCATATAAAAAAGTTAGTAGTTGGTAGTTAGTAGTAAGTAGTTAGTAAATAATGCAGTATAACGGCTAATGGCTAACGGCTAATGGCTTCCTTACAATCGTGCGAAAGTTTAACAGAAGTCTAAAAAAGATGCAAGTATTGGCTATTCCACAGGTTCGAGATAAAACTGTTCTTCGCCAAATTCGTCGTCTTCCTTTGGTTTTTCCTCAATTTTTGGGGGATTTTCTGCAATTGCCTGTTCAATGTGCTTGTTGGTAAACTGCTTATATTGTTTTTCAATATCTTCAATCTCTTTTTCGTCTATTTTACTAATGTCCCATGTTTTTGTGTCAGAATTAGCAGGTTTCATTACATCAAAAAGATCCTTTTCTCTCAATTCTTGATTTAAAAGCGACTCATATTTAGGCAAATCCATCACAACAAAAACATCATCTCCGTCCGGATCAGTAACAATCATCGTGTCTCCAGTTTTCCGAACAAGATTCAAAATGTGGCGAAATTGAGAAGTCATAGCTTTAATTGACTTTTTACAGTGTTTCAAAGTTAGCAGACTTGACAAAAACACGCAAATATGGTATTCTGTTCTCTTGTGCAATATCGTGATAGGCCTCTTTTCGAAGAAACTTGATCGAAAGCATCTGAAATTACTGCATGAGAACTAGGTTGATGAACAGGAAGAAACAACATGTTAAGCCTGAAACAGAACCCAAAAAATGATGCAAAAAATACCTCTGGAATTTTCCGGAGGTGTTTTTATTTTATGATATTTTTAATCTTTGGAAACTTTCGTTTGAAATCTTTGAATTCTGCCAACTGACCGCGGCAACGAGCTAAATTGTGGGTACGGCGAGACTGATATTGTTTTTCATCCCATCCAAAATAACAGTCTTCAAAATAATCAGACAAAAATCGGCATGCAAGTTCAAGTGTGATAAGTCCGATTGCTTTTGGAACCAAACTAATCTCGCGTTTAGTCATCAAACCTTCTGATCCTTTTTTGTATCCATTCCAACTTGCGCGAAAAAGCGAAAGCGAAAAAGTATTGTGTGTATCATCTTCTCGCTTTCCGCACCATGAACGAAACACGTCGCCAAGTTCAACGAGCAGATTTTGGCGCTGACAAGTATCAAGATCAATCACTGCCGCGGCTTTTAATCCTGAAAAAAGTATGTTTGAAATTTTTGGATCGCCATGAATCACACGTTTTGGAAGATTGTCTGGCAAAAAATATCGCGGAAATTCTTTATTGATGATTTCGATTTCTTTTCGCACAACGTTCATTAAAGGAGAAGCTTTAAATTTATTCAAAACATCGCAAAAATGCTGATAAACTTTTTTTGATTCGTGCAAAACTAAAGTTGAGTGAAATTGAAATTCTGCTTGATCAATCGCCAGATGAAATTCTCCGTAAATTCTTCCAGCTGATTTTGCCATTACAACGCTTGTTAGACGATCAAAAGTTTTTCCGGAAAGTTTTGTTTGGAGACGCCATTTTTCATTTTTATTTTCTGCAAGGATTTTTCCTTGTTTTGTTTTAACGCAAATCGGAGACGGAAAATTCCGTGAATTCAAAAATCGTGTGACATTGAGAAAATCTTGCGCGGTTCCTTGCGAAGACAAAATCGGATGAAGACGTTGTATGATATACTGACCATTGTCAGTTTTAATCACGAACGTTTTGTGAATCAAACCAGCGCTGACAGGCTTGATTTCTAAAATTTTACCAATATCATATTGACGTAAAACGGATTGCGAGATAATTAACATATTATTTCGAATTTCGATATTCGGATTTCGAATTTAATTTTTCTATATGGAACTGGCAATTTTCATAATACTCTCTGGTTCAATCATTGTCATCCTCGCTTGTTTGGCATCTATTTTTTGGTTTGGCGGATTGCTTTTACCGATTCTGTTTAGCGGCGCACCATTTGTTCCAAGTTCAAAAGAACGAGTTGACACGATGATCAAACTTGCAAACATAAAACCAACAGATCATGTTGTTGATATGGGATCTGGCGAAGGACAATTTTTGATAAAATCCATAAAAGCCGGAGCGCAGTCAGCTGATGGATATGAAATACATCCAGGGCTTGTTGTTTTTTCAAGATGGCGAGCGAAGAGAAATAAAATGCAAAATAAAATTCATGTGTTTCAAAAATCTTTTTGGAAAGCGGATGTTTCAAAAGCGACGATTGTTTTTTTATATCTTCTTCCAAACCACATGGTGAAACTGGAAACAAAATTGAAAAACGAACTGCCGATCGGAGCTAGAATTATCTCAAACGAATTCACTTTTCCAAATTGGACTCCAGTAAAACAAGAAGAAAAAATTTACGTGTACGAAAAAACAGGGTCGTAATTTTGATAAATAACTAATGTTTAATGCCAAATGACGAGTGAATGACTAAAGTCTAATGCCAAATGACCAATTCGACATTCAATCATTGGACATTCATTTTCCGGCCTAAAGGCCGGATCCGCCCACTGGCGGAGACATTCGTCATTGGACATTTGACATTTACAGACGGATGTCAAGAACAGAGAATCCTAACGATCAAATATTTTATGCGCGTCCTGCGCCGCCGCGTTTTTCAACAATCTCTTTTGAAACATTTGATGGAACTGCTTCGTAATGATCAAATTCCATTGAATAACTCGCGCGTCCTTGAGTGAGCGAACGAAGCGAAGTTGCATATCCAAACATTTCAGCAAGCGGAACGAACGCATCAATTACTTTTACTCCAGGACGATCGCCCATTTGTTGAATTTGTCCGCGTTTTGAGTTGATGTCTCCAACAACTGTTCCCATAAAATCTTCTGGTGTCACAACTTCAACTTTCATCATTGGTTCAAGAAGTTCGAGGCCTGCTTTTCTTGCGGCATCCTGAAACGCCATTGAACCCGCGATCTTAAACGCGGCTTCGGAAGAGTCAACTTCGTGATAGCTTCCGTCGTACAAAACGATTTTAACATCCAAAAGAGGATAACCAGCCAAAACTCCGCGGTCAGTTGCTTCGCGCGCTCCTTTTTCAATCGCGTTGAAATACTCTTTTGGAATCGTTCCGCCTTTCACTTCCTCTTCAAACTCAACTCCTGATCCAGGCGGCAGTTTTTCAATTCTAATCAAACAGTGTCCATACTGACCACGACCTCCGGTTTGACGAATGTACTTTCCTTCTCCTTCCGCATCGCCTTTGATTGTTTCGCGATACGAAACTTGCGGCTGACCGACATTGCATTCAACGTTGTACTCGCGTTTCATTCGATCAACAATAATATCAAGATGAAGTTCGCCCATTCCTGAGATAATGACTTGGTTTGTTTCTTCGTCTGTTCGAACTCGAAAAGTTGGATCCTCTTCAGCAAGTTTTTGAAGAGCGATCCCCATTTTTTCTTGATCAACTTTTGTTTTCGGTTCAATCGCGATTGAAATAACCGGCTCTGGGAAAACAATTGCCTCAAGCAAAATTGGATGATCCGGATCGCAAAGTGTGTGGCCAGTAAACGTTTCTTTGAGCCCGACCATTGCCGCAATGTCGCCAGCGTAAACTTCGGAAACGTCTTCGCGGGAATTCGCATGAAGACGCACAATGCGACTCACACGTTCTTTGTTTCCAGTTGAAGAATTCAAAATATATGTTCCGGCTTTTACAATTCCGGAATACACGCGGAAAAACGCGAGTTTTCCGACAAACGGATCTGCCGCGATCTTGAAAGCGAGCGCAGAAAACGGTTCTTCGTCGCTTGCGTGACGCACAACTTCTTTTTCCAAATCATCAGGATCAGAACCTTTGACTGGCGGAACATCAAGCGGACTTGGAAGATACGCGACAACTGCGTCAAGAAGAGGCTGAACACCTTTATTTTTGAGAGCCGAACCGCACATGACAGGAATAAATTCATTTGCGATTGTGGCTTTTCGAATAACGACTTGAATTTCAGCTTCTGAAATCTCCTCGCCAGCGAGATATTTGTTCATCAGATTTTCATCGTTTTCTGCAACGGCTTCCATGAGTTTTCCGCGCCACTCTTTTGCTGTTTCTGCAAGATCGGCCGGAATATCAGTTTCTTCAATTTCTTTTCCAAGATCATCTTTGTAAATAAACGCGCGCATTTTTAACAAATCAATAATTCCAACGAAATTTGATTCGGTTCCGATTGGAAGTTGAATTGGATATGCGTGTTTTGTTAAACGATCGTGAACTGATTTCAAATCTTTGTAAAAATCCGCGCCTGTGCGATCAAGTTTGTTGATAAAACAAATTCGCGGAACATTATATTCATCTGCGTAACGCCAGTTGGTTTCAGATTGAGGTTCAACTCCGGCAACGCCGTCAAACACAGCTACTCCCCCATCAAGCACGCGCATTGAACGCTTAACTTCAACTGTAAAATCAATGTGGCCCGGTGTGTCAATCAAATTCAAACGATGATCTTTCCAAAAACAAGTTGTCGCGGCCGCAGTGATTGTGATTCCGCGTTCGCGTTCCTGTTCCATCCAATCCATTGTTGTGTCACCTTCATGCACTTCACCGATTTTGTGTTTGCGACCAGTATAAAAAAGAATGCGTTCAGAAACTGTTGTTTTACCTGCGTCAATATGCGCAAAAATTCCAAAGTTGCGTATTTTATCAAGTGGATATTCTCGTGGCATATATTTTATCGTGCAAAATGAGCAAACGCTCGATTAGCTTCAGCCATTCTCTGAACATCTTGACGTTTTTTGACAGCATCGCCTTCACCCTTTGAAGCGGCAATAATTTCTTCGGCTAATTTTTCCGCCATGCGTCGCCCTTTTTTCGTACGAGCCGCAATCAAAATCCAACGAAAAGCCAAAATAACACGTCGTTCACCGCGAACAGGCATTGGAATTTGATAATTTGCTCCTCCAACACGACGGCTTTTCACTTCAAGCGAAGGCATCACGTTTTTTAACGCTGTTTCAAAAACATCGAGCGGACTTTGTTTGGTTTTATCGCTCACGATTTCCAAACAATCGTACACGACTTGCTGTGCAACAGTTTTTTTGCCACTGTGCATTATGTAATTGACGAGCTTGGTAACTTGAGTGCTTCCAAATTTTGGATCTGGATCGAGTTTACGTTTTGGCGCTTGTTTTCCGCGCATATGTTTGATGTTTTCTGACGGTTATCTTCCTCCGTGCGTTCGGAGTACTCCGTCGTATTAATTAAATTCTAAATTCGAATATCGAAATACGAAACTATCTATTTCTTCTTCCCTCTCTTTGCGCCGTACTTTGAACGGCCTTGTTTGCGACCATCTACTCCTTGTGTGTCGTAAACTCCGCGAACAATGTGATATCGAACACCTGGCAAGTCTTTCACGCGGCCTCCTCGGATCATCACAATTGAGTGTTCCTGCAAATTGTGTCCCTCGCCAGGAATGTAGGCATTGACTTCCATTCCATTTGAAAGACGAACGCGCGCAATTTTTCTGATGGCCGAGTTTGGTTTTTTCGGCGTCATTGTTGTCACCTTCACACAAACACCTCGCTTAAATGCGCTACCACTTGGATAATCAGTGCGTTTACGATGAAGTGAATCGTAAGTAAACTGCAAAGCCGGCGACTTTGATTTTGTCGATTTTGACTGACGGCCTTTTCGAATAAGTTGGTTGACTGTAGGCATACCCGGTAGTACAACAATGATTTTTATTACTTGTTAGTATCTCTTTTGCTGACATTGTTACGACATCCCATGTAGGGCGTCGTATAGATTGCGCTAATACTCGGTACAACAGATGACAAATCATTGTTGTACTACCGGGCATAGTTGGAAAATAGGTAGTAGGTAGTAAGTATATGCGTAAGAACAAAAAGCGAGTATAACTAATACTTAATACCAACTATACTTATACTCTAATTAAATAACCGCCAGAAGAATAACATTCGTCCTAAAAAACGTCAACCCAGGGGACAGGTTTTTGATTTTGGGTTTTGGGTTTTTGGTAGCCCACGGCTTTTCCGGCCTAAAGGCCGGGTCCGCCTCTGGCGGAAGCCGTGGCGTACAGATACAAAAAAAGCGCCGATTTGACGCTTAGAGAATGTCAGGAGCCGGAGCATTTGGATCGCGCAAACGCGCGACAAGCAGATTCTTGGCCCATTCGATTGCGTTTCCCGCATCCTCACAAGCTTTAGTACCAATCAAACCCGTCAAGCGTAGGAAACTTTCAAGCTCCTCAACAGTCAGAGATTGATTGATTCGCTTTCCGTGTTCTTCCGCGGTGATGATATTGCGATTCTCAATCGCACGCTCTCGCATGGTTAGAAGTACGTCGTGAAGACGCTTCTGCCATCTAACATTTGACGGATCGATTTGTAGAACTCTCTCTACAATAGAGAGATAATTATACATAAAGCTTTCGCTCTTCCAGATGATCTCATAAAACTCGACAGTGAAATCAATCCCGAGACGTTTGCTGATCCTGTCAAGATCTTCTAGAGAGTTGTGACCGTTATTGCACCAACGCGCAAACGCACGACTGCGCGTTTTAAGATCCGCGAACTCGGCGAACCATCTCATCTGCGCGTTTATTTCATGACCCCAGAGTTCGCGCGCGAGATTGTTGGCAAGACGTTTGCGTTCAGAATCCGTCAATTGACGGTTGAGAAGCTTCTCACATCTTTTGACGATTTGAACATTGCATCTTTCCATAGCCGCAGAGAGGACAGAGTTGAATCCTTTCTCTTTGTAAGTTCCGCGTCGGAAGAACCTGATCGCTTGACTCGGTTTCTCGGAATTACCGTGTCTGCGATACTCTCGTGCAAGAGCAAAACCTGCTCGATCGCAATCCTCTCTACGAAGCGACTTGCGATAAACACCGTCCAGCTTTTCGACGTCTCCGATTCTGGAGGCGAATTGAACTGCGTACCGGGTTCCTTTTTGGGCATCGTACCAATCGAAACAGGCGTACACCACTCGACTCTTTCCAAACACTGCGGCCTGACGACCGGACGAAAGAATCAGCTTTTCCACTTGTGACGGGCTGATTCCAGCGTCTAGGAACTTACTAACATAAGCACCGATCTCTGGCTGAAACGCACGAAGCGGATCGTGACGAACGAGAACATGAAGCTGTTGATCAGAGAGTCCTTCGAGCAGTTTTTGATGGTGCATCATTACCTCCTAACTGCTTTTAGGAAGATACTCCATGTGTTCGCTTGAGTCAACCTAAAATATGCTAGCGAAATACCACAAGCAATTTTGTCCGATCAATGAATTGCAAACAGAGTAAGAAGGTTCTGCAATAAAAAAGAAAACATTTATATTTGTGAGTATTGCGATAAAAACAGCGATCATAAGAATCTGTGGTCCACGAATTGCAACGAGAGAGCGCAAACGAGCGTATTTTGGATGATCGAACAACGCAAAAAATAATTTTGATCCGTCAAGCGGATGAATTGGAATCACATTGAAAAAAAGAAGAAACAAATTCAAAAGCACAAGCCAAAATAAAAAAACCGGCAAAAGATTTGTCTGGCCAAGTGTTGATGATGTAATTCGAAAAGCAATTGAGGCCACAAGCGCGATCAAAAAATTCGCAACAGGCCCGGCAAGCGCGATTTTCACGGAATCCCATTTTGGATTTTTCAAATTGTATGGATTAAACGGAACTGGTTTTGCCCATCCAAAACCAAATAACAAAAGTGGAATAAGACCAAAAAGATCCAAATGCGCGAGTGGATTTAGTGTGAGACGTCCTTCACGTTCTGCTGTTTTGTCGCCAAGCAAAAAACTAGCGAGAGCATGAGAAAATTCATGAATCGTGAGTGATGCCAAAATCGCAATAGCCCAGGCGAGCGCGATAGCTCCAACTTTTCATAACCTCTTTCAAGATGTTTAATTCCGCGAAGTGTTGATGTGCCGTCAGCAACAAGTGCGGCCACAACGAACGCGAGGCCTGCACGAATGTCAGGAACCTCAACTTCAGCCGAGTGCAAAGAAGTAGGACCAGTGATCACAGCAGAGTGGCGATAATTCTGTCCTTTGAAACGACAAGAAATCTCACCAAGACAATTACTAAAGAGTGAAACATTCGCACCCATTGAGTTTAGAGTTTGTGTGTATCCAAATCGCTCTTCGTAAACCGTTTCATGCACAACAGAAATTCCTTTCGCTTGAGTTAACACAACAACAAACGGCTGTTGCCAATCAGTCATAAATCCAGGATGCGTGTCTGTTTCAAGTTCGATTCCACGATAAGATGCAGTACCGCGAAAATTTATTCCATCTGGCTTCACTTCATACTCCCCACCAATTCGCCGCACTGCATTCAAAAAAGTAATCATATGTTGATGCTCTGCTCCACGAACAAAAATTTCTCCGCGAGTTCCAAGCGCCATACAGGCATATGATGCGGCTTCAATGCGGTCAGGCATCACTCTAACTCGTGTTCCGTGTAATTTTTCAACTCCAATAATTTCCATTGAACGGCAAGCGTCGGTTTGAATGACGGCTCCCATGTTTTGCAACATCATTATTAGTTCCTGGATTTCAGGTTCAATTGCCGCGTTTCGAATCGTTGTCCGACCGTCCGCCAAAACACCGGATAGAATCGCAGTCTCTGTTGCTCCGATTGATGGATATGGAAGTTCGATGAGCGCGCCTTTCAAACGTTTTTTTATAGTTGCGTGATAACCGTCGTTCTCTTCTTCAATTGACGCACCCATTTTTCGAAGTACCTCAATGTGAAAATTAACAGGACGCGGCCCGATTGCATCTCCACCAACAAACGGCACAAATGCTTCAC
The DNA here is from genome assembly GCA_016208545.1 of Candidatus Uhrbacteria bacterium. Classification (GTDB taxonomy): domain Bacteria; phylum Patescibacteriota; class Patescibacteriia; order UBA9934; family GWF2-40-263; genus JACQXU01. Next base: position 66,888 of record JACQXU010000022.1, read on the forward strand.
CAACTCGATGCAAAAGCGGAGCGAGCGCGAGAATACTAATTCGATTTTTGCGAGAAAGCGAATGAACAGAAGTTGAGCTTATGGTTTTGGTTATAGCATGAAGTTTGTGTTCTTCAATCCACTGAATCTGTGTTCCGACTGAAGTTATAATTTCTTGTGTGATCGCTGTTTCCTGTTGACGCGGAACATTTTCAATTTCAACCAATTCATCAGTTAACAAACTAGCGATCATCATTTTTGATGCCGCATTCTTCGCGCCTGAAAGTGTTATCTCACCTCTAAGAGGTTTGCCGCCTGTGATTAAAAAATTGTCGGACATAGTTTGGAGGGTTGTATGGGTATAGAGTCGTAGGGTTGTAGATTGGGTGAAAATGTCATTTAAAATTAGTAATTTCTATAACCTATCACCCTATAACCCTCCCAACAAAATAAATCGAACTCATAGCAAGAAACATTGGAAAAATCCAATCAACATAATTCAAAAACCATCTGTCGCCGCTGTAAAGATAACCGAAAACAACGAATTCAAGCAAGGAAACAAAAAACATTGCAATCCAAGTTGTTGTAAAAACTGAAAACGTCGCAAAAAAATTAAAGTAAATAAAAAAACTTATTGCAAATGCCGCGACAACAGAAAGATAATGGAAAAACACATATTGTTTTCGGCCGAGCCTGTGCGCATTATTCACAAAAACTTCAACCAAAATCCAAGCCACAAGCGCGTGAAGAGCTACGATGAAAATGTTTAGAATAAATGTCATAAAGTTACAATAGTTTTCTTTCGTGAGCTGATTGCATAAATCGTCGAGGCGATCAAAAAGAATGGAAAAATCCAATCAACAAAATTTAAAAAACGACTCGCATCAATCTGAAAAAAATTTCTGTACAAAGCTTCAAAAAAAACAAAAGCCGTAAGTGCATGAATGGTTGTAAAAAATGGTAAATCTGTTTCGTGTGATTGATAATAAGAACGAAAAACGATTGCAAAAATAATTATTGAAAGAGAAATGTGTAACGAAATGTAAACTTCACGGGAAAACGAATTAAAAAAATGCAGAGCAAAAGACAAAACAACCCACGCAACGAAAGTGTGAACTGCGATTAACAAAAATCTGGCAAAACGATTTTTCAACATAATTATAGTGTTTCAATGTCCAAAACTTCTGTTTTTTCAAATATTTGTTCTATTATTAAGAATAGCCCTTAAACGAAATTTCGCCAAGTATTAAAAAGAGGTATAAAAAAAGAGGGTGCGGTGAAGCACCCAAAGAAGAGACAATGATTGTCCGATGGGACTTGAGGACATCTCTTAAAACTCGCACCCATCCTTCCGACGATCCTGCAAAAAGATTCTGCAGGATATATCAAAAGTGCTTTAGTCAGCTTCGAGTTCTGACGCGGCACGTGCGGACGCATATATTTTATCATAAAATATGAAATTCCTAAGAAAAAAGAAAAGAACTGGGGATAATTCAAAACCGCTCTGCGTTAGTCGAAGAGCGGTTTTATTTTTTGGTGCCTCACGAAGGAATGGGTGTCCTAGATATATTGATCAACGTAATCGGATTTGATTTACATTCTGTCAAGCGATGATAGCAGTTTGTTTTCCGCTATGTCGTCTAAGACAATGTGTATTTCCGTCAGGTCCTGTATCTGGTTAAGCCAGACATTCATGGACCGAAAAGTTGTTTGTAATCAATGGACTGACCCACCCTGCCGCGAGACAACATAAATATATCATTTTGACAGAAAAGCGCAAGTATGAAAAGCATTGGCATTGCACTGTTTTTCCACAGAGATATCCACAACAGACGAATTGAAAAAATCAGTAACAACTTGATCGAAAATAGCCGATGATTTTGATACAAAAAATGTGTTCAACCCTTTCCCATTTACATCAAACGTATTTGACACTTCATCAGCAACGGCTTCACTTGGATCAAACAATTCAATTTTATATTCACGTTTTTTAAACGAACTTTCAAAAATAGATCTCGCAAACGGATATTGTGTACATCCAAAAACTAGCATCTGTGCCTGAATTTCTATTGCTTTCTGAATAGCTGGAGCAATTATAATTTCAATTTCCTTTTTGTCCGCTTTGCGTTCAATCGCGCTAGCTAAATCTGAAAGAGCAATTGCTTCGACCGAACATCCTTGTTGAGCAAGCGCTTGAACGTACATTCCGGATCGAACAGTCGCTAGCGTTGCCGCAACCAAAATTTTTCCGCAACATCGATCGTGTATCACACGAGAAGCAGGCGTAATCATTTCAATCACACGAGTTTTTGGTGTGCCAAAAATATCAATAAGAGGCGCGATAACAGAAACTGAAACGCTATTACAAGCGGAAACAAATTGCGTTGCGCCATGCGATTGCAAAAAAGTCATGGCCCTCAAAGTCAAACCAAACAATTCTTCCGTTTTTTTCGGCCCGTAAGGTAAATTTGCCAAATCTCCAAAGTACACAAGATCAGCTTGTGGAGCTTTTTTGCGAATTTCTTTTGCAACTCCCAATCCTCCAATTCCTGAATCAAATATGCCAATCATAAATAAGATTTTAGTACTCGCGCAGAATTTTTATTACATATTTTTTCAATCACCTCTTCTGTAAATCCAACACTCATCAAAGCATCAATAAATGACGGCAATGCGTTGAGTGATTCAAGCCCTTCAGGTAATCCCGAAATTATTCCTCCAAAATCTGTTCCAACCGCAACAGCGTCCTCACCAGCGATTTTAATTATGTGTTTAATATGAGCGATTACATCATTTATGGAAGACGGTTTGCCCTTGCCTGTCAAATATGTTCTCGCAAAAAATACACCAATCACTCCGTCTGTTTTTGCAATCGCACGAAGCTGTTCGTCAGAATAATTACGCGGAGAATTGCAAAGGGCCCGAGAATTTCCGTGACTGACATAAAGCGGACGATCAATAATTTTTGTTGCGTCCCAAAACGTTTGTTCATTCATGTGCGCCAAATCAACAATCATGTTTTTTTTCAAACACCAACGGATCACATTGGCTCCCAACTCTGTCAAACCATTTGACAAATCATTCGCTCCGCCTCCAAGTGGATTTTTTAAATTCCAAACAGGCCCGAGCGAACGCCAGCCTTTGTCATACCAGCGTTCCAACTGATTCCAATTGTGCTCGTCAAATACATTTAATCCTTCGATGTGTAAAATGAGTCCAATCGGTCCGTCTGATTTTAAAACTCGATCAATGTCATCTCTTGTTTTAACAATAATCCAATTCTCTTTAACACAAAGTTTTTCATATGAATAAAATTCGTGTTCAATCATTTCGTTTGAAACGGGATCTAAAAAATTCTCATGAGGTGGAATTGGAAAAGCAGTCGCAACTACAAGTTTAAGTTTGTTATTACGAATCATGTCAGGATTTGTTTGCCACTGATTCTTTGGAAATAAATCCCGGCGATTCATGTGCAAAATCAAATCCTCGTGTTGATCAATAAGTGGAATATCTTGCATATTTTTGAAAAAGAAGGGGCTTGTCAGAGACGCAAGCCCCTTAAGAAAAGTCACTTGTTTGGAACGTGGCGCTCGAAAGTGCGCACAACTTTGCTGATTTCACACATCGGCGCTTCAAGAGCCCAAGGATGAACGTGAACACCGCCAGCATCCAGAACATCGTACTGCGAAGGCGCGTTTGCGGATTCGATTCGATAGAACACTTCCGGACAATTTGCAAGTGCGGCTCGAAGACGATCTCCTTCGGCCTTACGAAGTTTGTTCACTTCCCCGATGACTTTGTAGCGATCATCGCCAGCTTCCTGAATACGCTTTCCGTGTTGAACGTTGTCTCTTTGAAGAGAAAGATGCGTCTCAACCAGTTCGTTCAAAGCCGCTTCGCGTCCTTTGAGGACTACCAGACGAAAGTCGGCCGCTGGAACAAGGTTGAACGTTAGAGTTTCAGGAAGTTTCCATGTTGGCAGAGCAGAACGAACAGCCGTGTAAAGTTCATCGAATTTGTCTTTGAGAAGACCGACGTAGCGAACCATGTCAGGACCGGAAAGATGATAGACCTCACTCACACCGCGCTCATGCGCTTCCAAGACGCTAATGAGCACAACATTCAAAGCGTTTGGAATAAGAGCGCCGGAATCTGGACGAGTAACTCCGAGCACACCACTGCGAGCCAGATCTGCCCAATCTCGGCATGAGTAATTGACGACCGTTCCGTTTGCCTGAACGGAACGTTCCCAGAGTGTTGGATGCGAGTTGGCTGTGGCGCGCAGGACATTGGTCGCAGAACGAGATCGAACACGCAAGTAATCAGAGTAAACTTCGCCTTGAAGTTCAGGCACAGCTTTACGAAGTGAAGCCATGTGTCGCTCCAGCATCGAATCGCCAGAGCGAAACCATTCCTCTGCGAGAGAAGACGTCTTA
>JACQXU010000051.1 GCA_016208545.1 Candidatus Uhrbacteria bacterium
GCGCTCAATCGGCCGCTCAAGCGGCGCAATCTAGCGCAAAGTCGCTTGCGCCGAGTAAACATTCCGGTCCTGTTTCGTCCGCCCCAAACGGTCACCCGCGTCTCAATTGCGGGTCCCTCTCTCCGGAGGGGAAACAAGCGGCCGGCTGCCCGTGATCTTCCCGCCAGTTCTAGGCGCGCCGTTTCTGCGCGTGCCGCCCTTCACTCGAGCCCGAGGCCTTCCTCGGGCTCGTCTTCTTTTCCGCTTGCGCTTTTTTTATAATAGTAATAAAGTAAATTCAGCGGAGCTTTCTGGCTCCTTGCTCTTCCTCCTTGCCGCCCGCGCGTTCAACCCTTCCGGGCGGCGCTTCAATACCTCTGCTGGCACGTTTATTCCCATAAGCGTGTCAGCGGGTTCCAGACCCCTGTCGGCTGTTGCGCATCCCCGCGCAACACGGCTCCCCGGGCGCATTCGATCGATGCGCCCATCTCTACTCCCTCGGTCCGAGCTCCTCTCGGACCGTTCTTTTTTAAGCATTGACAAGCTTTGCTAGATAGTGTATAGTATATAGTATGCAGTATGTAGCTTTATGAAAACAGACACAAAACAAAGAATTTTGGCTTACATTAAAGAAAATAAACAGGTTTCCGCCAAGGATATTATCAGTCATTTTGGACTAAATGCAACCGGTATTTTCAGGCATTTGGGCAGTTTAACTAAGCAGGGCTTAATTATTAAACACGGGAAGCCTCCTACAGTGTTTTATTTGCCATCGGAACATAAAAAAGGTAACCCATCTATTATTCAAAACGGTTTTATTTGGAATGAAAGTCAGGTGGGAATTTTACCGCCATCAGAAGTATATTGCCCAACGCGGGATGTATTTCAGGCGCGGCTGGATCGTTTGCTGACAGATTGTTTGCGCCAGTTTGATGAAAATTTGTCGTTTTTGTTAACTGCTGTAGTGGGAGAAATTGGTAATAATTCTTTTGACCATAATTTAGGCAGTTGGCGCGATGTGGCTGGAATATATTTTGCCGTGGATTTGATCGCGCGCTCAATTTTAATAACTGATAGAGGCCAAGGTATTTTCGCGACCATCAAAAGGGTCAAACCTGAAACCAAGAGTGATGTTGAGGCGATGCGAGTCGCCTTTACTGAAAGAATTTCCGGCCGCGCGCCAGAACAAAGAGGTAATGGATTGAAATTTGTGAAAAAGATTTTTGAACAACAAGGTTGGCAACTAAATTTCAGATCGGGACAAGCTGTTTGCCGTATTGAGAGCGAAGTTACATCTTTTGCTAATGAGAAAAAAGAAATTCACGGTATTATTGCTTTAATTAAATTTTAAAAATATGCGATTAGAATTAAAAAAATTCGGCAACATTTTAAGTTCGCGTCCTGCTGGCAGAGACGCGTGGCTTTCGGCTCGAGCCTATCTTTTTGATAAACTCAAACCAAAAGAAAAGATAGAGGTGGATTTTTCCGGCGTGTTTGTGCTAAGTCCTTCTTGGGCCGAGGAATTTTTGACGCAACTCAAAAAAAACTATTCGGAACAAGTGATTTTTTTGCCATCAGATAATCCATCGGTCAAGGCCTCATTGGAGATCATTGAAACTTTTTGACCCTATAGACCTCACACTATGAAACAATACTCCATAAATAATCAAAATTGCGCAGGACTTGTTTTTCGCATTGAAAAATCCTCACGGTATCTACGGATACCGCTGTGGTTTTTCAATGCTCCAAAACTGCGTCCCGCGCAATTTTGTCTTATTTCTAAGTCCTGTTTCATAGTGTGAGGTCTATATTGACTTTTTTTTTCAAAAAATGTACCTTTCTTCCAACCTCTAACTTCTGATTTCCAATTTTCAATATATGGCCCATAAAAAAGCCGGCGGATCTACTGATCTTGGCCGCGATTCACAAGGACAGCGTCTCGGCGTAAAAATTGCCGATGGTGAAACCGCTTTGGCAGGTCAAATTATTGTTCGCCAACGCGGAACAAAAATTCATCCAGGAAAAAACGTCAGTAAAGGCAAAGACGACACACTTTACGCCGCAATTTCCGGCGTTGTTACTTTTACAAAAAAACAAGCGCAAAATTTTCACGGAGCGTTGAAAAAACGAACGTTTGCGAATGTAAAGCAAAAGTAAAAAACAAAAACACCTTTCATAAAAGGTGTTTTTTTGTTAGAATAAACTTATGCCTTTTATTGAACAACAAATTGAAAAAGTGCTTGATCAAATCCGTCCGGCTTTGCGATCAGACGGAGGTGACATTGAGCTCGTGAAGTTTGATGAAAAAACCGGAGCCGCGCATGTGCGTTTTATAGGAGCCTGTATCGGATGTCCTTTTGCTGATTTCACACTGTCAATGACAGTTGAGGAAGCACTCAAGAATTCGATTCCAGAAATAACTGAAATAATTTTGATTAACGAAATTGAACATGAGCCGGACTTATAAAAACGCGAAACAATTTTTTAAATTATTTCGCGAATTGATAAAAAATAATTCATTTTCACGATCAACAATCCTGTTGTCTTTTTTTCTATTTATCTTTACTCTTGCTTTGCCGATTTGGCGAATCGTGCCGTTTGCTTCAACACAACCGTTTATTCCTCTTCATTACAATGTTTATTTTGGAGTTGACAGATTCGGACCATGGTATGCAATTTTTGTTTTGCCGATTTTAGGTTTTATTTTTTTGATTTTGAATGTTGTTCTTCAGGTTCATTTTGTTTTGCGTGAAAAAATTCTTACTCGGTTTTTCGCAGTTAGTACTGTTTTTATTGAAATGATTTTTTTGGTCGCAATGATTCTTATTATATTACTTAACATATGAAGTGAAAGTAGTAGGTAGTAAGTAGTAGGTAGTAAGTATATTTGTAAGAACAAAAGCGGGTATACCTAATACCTACTACTTAATACTTACTACTTTTTCCTATGCCTCTAGAATCATTTGAAATCGTCCGTGTCCTGCTCTTAAGCGCGATTGCATTCGTTGTTGCTTTTGCGTGGGCGCCGGCATTCACAAAAGTTTTAAATAAATGGAATGTTGCCAAAGCGATTCGTCCAGTTGCCGACGCGCCGGTTTTTGCAAAACTTCATGCAAAAAAACAAGGAACTCCGACAATGGGTGGAATTTTGATTTGGGTTACTGTTTTGTTTCTCGCTGTTTTTTTCTCTGCTCTGGCTCCGTATCTGCCTGTTAATTCTCTGTTGGCTCGATTTAATTTTCTTTCTCGTTCGCAAACCCTTCTTCCTCTTGGAGCACTTGTCGCATCAGCGATTGTTGGTTTTGTTGATGATTATTTTAACGCTCGAGGAATCGGTCCAAAGGGCGGGGGACTTCGAATGCGGCATCGTTTGTTGATTTACACAGCGATCGCGGTGATTGGTGCCTGGTGGTTTCGGGTAAAATTGGATTGGGATTTACTTCACGTTCCATTTTTAGGTGATTTTAACATTGGACTTTTGTACGTTCCATTTTTCATTTTTGTGATTGTCGCAACTTCTTTTTCAGTGAATGAAACAGATGGGCTTGATGGATTGGCTGGAGGAACTTTGCTAACTTCGTTTGGCGCGTACGCGATCATTGCTTTTGCGCAGGGAAAATATGATCTCGCTGTTTTTTGCGGAGTGATTCTTGGGGCGTTGCTTGCGTTTCTTTGGTTCAATATTCATCCAGCAAAATTTTTTATGGGAGATACTGGCGCGATGTCGCTTGGTGTTACGCTAGGAATAGTCGCAATGCTCACAAACTCGGCTCTTCTTCTGCCGATTATTGGATTTGTTTTTTTGATTGAATCATTATCTGTTCTAATTCAAGTTGGCTGGCGAAAATCATTCAAAAAGAAATTATTTCAATCTTCGCCGTTTCATCATCATTTGGAAGCCATTGGCTGGCCTGAACCGCAAATTGTAATGAGGCTTTGGGTTGTTTCAATGGTTTTTGCCGCGATCGGAGTTTCGCTTGCGCTTTTGGATGCGTTAATATAGCCATTAGCCTTTAGCCGTTAGGTTTGGAAACACGTTTAATAATTTTTCTACCTCCATTACCTCCCTTACTTCCATTACATCACTCTCCTCCAACTCCATGACTCCACGACTTCACGACTCTTCACAAATCGATTTTCCACTTCTTCTGATTGTTGCAACTATCATTATTTTTGGTTTGATAATGCTTTTGTCAGCGTCTTCTCCGATCGGATATGAACAATTCAGTGACAGTTATTATTTTATTAAACATCAAATCATTTTTGGTTTGATTCCAGGAATTGCCGCAATGTTTTTGTTCGCGAAAATTTCTTACACATTTTGGCAAAAACACGCGTGGAATTTGCTCATACTTTCTGTTGTTTTGCTTGTGCTTGTTTTTATTCCAGGAATTTCTGCCGGAATTGGCACCGCTCACAGCTGGATTTCAATTGGTGGATATTTTTCAGTTCAGCCATCTGAAATTGTTAAATTGACTTTTTTGTTTTACTTGGCCGCTTGGCTTGGACAACGCGATGAACGAGGTGTACGCGACATTCATTCCGGTTTTTTGCCGTTTGTTGGAGTTTTGGGAACAATCATGATCCTAATGCTTTTGCAACCTGATGTTGGAACATTGGCCGTCATAACTGCAATGTCTTTGGTTGTTTATTTTGTGGCTGGCGCGCCGATCGCTTACGTTGTCGGTTTTATCACAGCAGGAATTGCTGGTTTAGCGATTCTCATTAAAGCCGCTCCGTATCGCGCGGCTCGTTTCACAACATTTTTAAATCCGGAACTTGATCCGCAGGGAATTGGATATCACATCAATCAGGCTTTGCTCGCGATTGGGTCTGGTGGATTTTTTGGACTCGGCTATGGACATTCACGACAAAAATTTCAGTATCTGCCAGAAGTTGCGGCTGATTCAATTTTTGCGATCATTGGAGAGGAGCTCGGTTTTGTTGTGTCGCTTTTGGTGATTGGATTGTTTCTTGTTTTATTTTGGCGATTGTTGCGCATTGCATCGCGCGCGCCTGACAAGTTTTCAAAATATGTTGTGATCGGCGTTGCTTCATGGATAACTATTCAAGCATTTGTTAATATCGGATCAATGGTTGCGTTGATGCCAATGACTGGTGTGCCGCTTCCGTTTATTAGCTACGGCGGAACATCTTTGGCTATTTCAATGGCCGCGATCGGAGTTGTGTTGAGTGTGAGTAGGAGTAGTAAAGGATAGTCATGGAGTCTAAAGTCAAAGTCACGGAGTACATAATGACTTACTCCAAGACTCCAAGACTTTGTATTTTTGACTACGTAATTTATTTATGAAAATACTATTAACAGGCGGAGGGACGCTTGGGTCTGTCACACCACTTTTGGCTCTTGTTGAAGCCTGGCGAAAACGCGATGTAAGTGTTGAATTTGTTTGGATCGGAACTAAAAATGGTCCAGAACGGAAACTCGTTGAAGAAGAATATGCGATTCGTTTTTTTCAAATTTCTGTTGCCAGATTTCCACGATATTTTTCGATCGAATTGTTGTTTCTTCCGATTCAGTTTTTGCGAGCCTTGATTGCAAGCGTAAAAGTGGTTATAAAAGAAAAACCAAATGTTGTGATTGGCGCTGGCGGATTTACGCAAGTGCCAGTGATTTTTTCTGCTTGGATTTTTGGTGTGTCGTCTGCGATTTTTCAGACAGATGTTCAGCCTCTGCTGTCAAACAAACTCGTAATTCCGTTTGTAAAAAATATATTCGTCGCATGGAAACAAACCGTTTCTTTTTTTTTAAAACCCAACACCAAACACCCAAAACCTATTTTTACAGGAGTCCCTGTTCGCGAGTCTTTGTTGCACGGTTCAAAAGGAAAGGCGATCGAACGTTTTCATTTAGATAAAAATAAATTGACTGTTTTAGTTTTTGGCGGAGGAACAGGCGCAGAATGGTTGAATGAACAAATTTTTGAAATCGCGCCGCAACTTTGTAAAAAAGCAAACATTTTACATTTAACAGGAATTGGTAAACGAAGTGAGCTAGCGCAAGTTGAAGGATATGTTGCTGTTGAATCGCTTGGAAAAGAAATGGCCGATGTTTATGCAGTTGCTGATCTTGTTGTTGCTCGAGCTGGAATTGGAACAATTGCTGAACTTTCAGCTTTGCGTAAACCCGCGATTTTAATTCCACTTCCAAATTCTATTCAAGAAGATAATGCCAGTGCTTTGAAAGATTCTGCGCGAGTTTTGGTTCAGGAAAATATAACTTCGGAAATTTTATTAAAAGAAATTTGTTTGTTACTCAATAATTCGGATGTTCGCACTCAATACTCCTCGTGTATTAGTTCGATTTTGCGTACTGATGTTGCTGATGATATAATTGATTATATAGTAACAAGTAGCAGGTAGTAAGTATTAGGTAGTAGGTATACGCGTAAAAACAAAAGCAAGTATACCTACTACTTACTACCTACTACTTATTATCACCTTCCTATGTCTTCAAACAAAAAAATTGAGTGGATTTTGAGAATTGCAGTTGCTGGAGAATTTATCGGCCACGGCGTTTTAGCAGTTCAAGGAAAGCCAGCGTGGATCGAATGGTTTTCTGTGTTTGGTATTTCTGATGTTGCTCTAGCTACGCAACTTCTTACGCTAGTCGGGACGCTCGATATTGTGCTTGCGATTATTGTTTTGCTTCGTCCGGTTCGGCTAGCGCTTTTGTGGATGTCAATTTGGGGATTTTGGACTGCGATTTTGCGTCCGATTGTCGGCGAATCCGGATGGGATTTTATTGAACGGTTTGCAAATTGGGGAGCGCCGCTTGCGTTATTGTTCCTTGTCGGTTGGCCAAAAAACGTAAAAGAATGGTTGCGTTAATAAAAAACACTCACTAAGCGACTTTGTTCGCTTAGTGAGTGTTTTTTTATTCTTCTGGCTCTGCCTCTGTTTCTTCCGTTGCCGCTGGAGTTTCCGGTTCGCAATCAGGGCACATTTCTTTTTGTTCGTCTGTGCTTGCACCGCATGTTGTGCAGATTCCTGTTCCGTCCATAGAAATTAAGTTATTTGATTAGTATTGATATGTTACAAGATAAGTAAAAGTATCGCAATAGGTAATTAGAAGCTTATTTTTTGTCCTATTTCTTGTTCTATTGCCAAATTTTAAAATTCTTGTTATATTTTCGTGGTTCATTTTGAATATTTAATGCGCCGGTAGCTCAGCGGTAGAGCAAGAGCCTTTTAAGCTCGTGGCCGTGGGTTCGATGTGTGAGTGAGCGAGAGGATAGGTCAAGCCAAAGGCTTGAACTATCCCGAGCGAACGAACGCAATATGGCCGAGCCGCAAACGGCGAGAGCCATATCCCCACCCATGTGTGGGGATCGTCAGTACAACTTAACTTATGCGCCGGTAGCTCAGCGGTAGAGCAAGAGCCTTTTAAGCTCGTGGCCGTGGGTTCGATCCCCACCCGGCGCACCATTAAACATTTCTATAACACTCTTTATCCGCTTATCAAGTTTTTTGTTCCGGTTTTTTTTGACATGCCTTTGAGAGGCAGACTCACATGAAATGTGGTTCCTTTTCCTACTTTTGACGTAAACCAAATTTTCCCGCCAGTAAAATCCAAAATAGATTTTACAATATAAAGACCCAGGCCGTTTCCATACGGTGAAATTGTTCTTGCGTTATCCGCTCTGAAAAGTTTTGAGAAAATTTTATCTTGTGCGTTCAGTGGAATGCCTATGCCTGTGTCGCTCACTGTAAGCAATAAATCATTCAGACGGCTAACAAGACCAATCTTCACACTTCCGCCGCATGGAGTGTATTGAATTGCATTAGTTAGAAGATTTTGTAAAATAATAAATATGAGTTCAGGATCCGTGAAAATGTATTTTTGCGTTATGCTATAATTTTTTTTCAAAAAGATTTTATGTTTTTTTATTTTTGGATCAAGTAATACTAGACATTTATCTACCAATTTGGCTAAATTTGTTCGTTTCGGCTCAACTTTAAACGTTCCCATCTCGATCCTAGATACATTTAACAAAGCGTTTACAAGAGCAATCATTCGTTGATTTGCATCAATGATTTCTTTTGCAAGTTGTTTTTGTTCTTTTGTGAGCGTGCCCGAGGCTTTGTCTACTAGCAATTCCGAAAACCATTTTATTCCTGAAAGCGGAGTTTTGAGTTGATGAGAGGCAAGCGAGACAAATTCACTTTTCGCTTTGTCTACTTCTGCGGCTTGAGTGATGTTTTCATGCATTCCAACAACGTATTCGATTTTTTCACCCAATCCTTTTACGGGAAACAAAACCGAACGAATGCAAATTTCTTTATCCGGCAATTTTGGATTCATTCTGTGAGCGTTGTACCAAATTTTTGGAAATTCAATTATTTCACCTTTGAACAATCGCTCGAATAATTTTCCGTATCCAGCTTTTGCGAGAAGTGGATCATGAAATATATTGTAATCAGGCGGCGGAGACGAACCAAATAGTTTAATAAAAGATTTATTGACTCTTAACATACTCCCGTCCGCTTTTCCAAGTGCAATTGCGTACGGATTCAGATCAATAATGTTTTGAGTAATTGCTGATTCTCTTTCTAAAGTTAATAGCAGTTCTTTTTCTTTTTTTTCAGTTTGAATAGTCTGCAATGCTAATGCGATACCACCGAAGAGTTCTCTCAGTAATTTTATTTCCTTAGAATTAAAGATTTTATCTTTATCTGAACTTACTGAAAAAATAGCCAAAACTTTTCTTTTAATAACAATTGGGAAAAATACAGTCGAAGTATCCCCGTAATTTATAACTTTTTTATGCCAAGCGCAAAATTTATTGTTTTTAGGAAACGACGGTTTCAAGTCGTTTACGAAAACTATTTTATGAAATTTTATCGCCTGAACAATGTGGCAATATTTTTCCATTTTTTTTGTCCACGTGAATATTTTAAATTTATTGATTAGAATTTTTGGTCCTTCTTTTGCAATTGGAATTATTTGGCTATTAGCTTCATCCACTTTTCCAATCCAGCAAAAGTCGTATTTTCTTGTTTTGTGAAGAATTTTGCAGGCTTGTTTCAGAAGTTTATCTTCGTTTTTTTCTTTTACAATCAATTGGTTGATTTTACTGATAGAATATAAAAGAGAAGTCAGTTGTTCGTTCAAATCAATATTATTATTTTTCTCTGTAATATCTTCAGCGACCGTTAAGAACCCTACGTTTTTGTTTTTTTCATATAGATTTACAAAATTATTTTTAGTAACAACAACGTCTCCATTTTTTTTGTTCCATTTTAATTCGGAAGTTTTTGTTGGAAATACTTTTGTTTTTCCGTAGGTTTGCCAAAATTTTATAAACTGTTTTCTGCTGTCAGGATGGACGATTTTTTTTGCAAGTTGAGGACTGTTTTCAAATTCAGCCGCTGAATACCCGAATATTTTTTTACAAGATGGACTTACATATTCTATTTTATCGCGCGTGTTCACAATGAAAACTGCATTTTTTGATTTTTTCAAAAAATTTTTATACACAACATCCATATTTATATATGTGTGTGCGCTAAAGTTTTTCCTCCGCATATTTTTTTGAATTAAGACTTATCAACAAGTTAAATGTATACCCAATAATCACTAAATTCAACAGTTAACAGCGAATTTATGTTAAACTGTTTTTATGTCATCGCAGATTCTTTGGCACGCACAAACTTCGCAGGAGGCAATAAGCACGTTTCGTTCATCTAACAAAGGATTAATGCGAAAAGAGATCGCGAAACGACGAGTTAAGCACGGATGGAATGAACTTCCAAAAGAAAAACCACTTTCGTGGCAAAGAGTTTTGTTTCGGCAAATTGCAAGCCCTTTGATTTTGGTTTTGATCTCTGCCGCAGTCGCTAGCGCATTATTTAGTGAATGGATTGACGCTGGCGTGATTTTTGCCGCTATTTTTATCAACACTCTCATCGGTTTTATTCAGGAATTAAAATCCAGCCGGGCGCTCACAAGTTTACAGGCTTTGGTTCAGCCTTTGGCTCTAGTTTTGCGTGACGAAAAAGAAATTGAAATCCCGGCTCGTGAAGTTGTTCCTGGAGACATTTTGATTTTGCGCTTAGGTGATCAAATTTCAGCAGATGCTCGTTTAATCGAGAATTTTGATTTACAAGTTAACGAGTCAATACTCACAGGAGAATCTCTTCCAATTGAAAAACAAATTCGTCCGCTTGATAAAGGAACAGCTCTTGCGGAACGCACAAATATGCTTTACGGCGGTACAATGGTTGTTGGCGGACACGGAAAAGCCGTTGTTGTTGCAACTGGTTTTCAAACCGAGATTGGAAAAATCGCCGCTTTAATTTCTGAAACCAAAGAAACAAAAACACCTCTTCAAATTCAGCTGTCACATCTCGCTCGCAACATTTCATTGATCGTAATTTGTATATTAGTTGTTTTATTTTTAGTTGGTTTGATAACAGGCCACGGTGTATTTGAAATGTTTGAAATAAGTGTTGCTTTGGCTGTTGCCGCGATTCCAGAAGGCTTAGCTGTTTCAGTGACAATTGTTCTTGCGATTGGAATGCAACGTATTTTGCGGCGGCGTTCGCTCGTTCGTAGGCTTGTTGCGGCAGAGACTCTCGGAAGTGTTTCTGTAATTTGTTCTGACAAAACCGGAACGATCACAGAAGGAAATATGCGCGTAGTTTCTGTTGTGGCAAATTTTGAAATGACAGAGGCTTTTGATCTTCGAGGACAAACTCATCGCGGAATAATGTTGCGACTTCTTGAAACAATAGTTTTTTGCAATGACGCAAAAATTGCAAATGGAAAAAATGGGGAAGTTATGAGAGGAAGTGCGACAGAAATTGCGCTTTTGAAATTTGCGATGGATGTTGGAGTAGATCCAAACACTCTTCAAAAAAATCAACGCCTTGCTGATATTCCGTTTGATTCTGTCCGGAAATTTATGGTTGTAGAAAATGCGTCAGACGGAGCATTTCGATTGTCTTTGAAAGGTGCTCCATCCAAGGTTTTAGCGTTTTGCGATTTGTCGCCGACGGAGCACGCTCGTTGGGAAAAACAAGTTGATGATCTTGCAAAACAAGGTTTGCGTTTGATTGCAGTTGCCACAAAAACAATTCGACAAAAGCGTGAACATATCACAACAAATGATTTGTTCGGTTTTGAATTTCTTGGTTTGATCGCACTTGCCGATCCTTTGCGAGTTGATGCGAAAGAACAAATTGCCGCCGCTCTTAGGGCTGGAATTCGAACAGTGCTTGTGACAGGCGATCATCCTTTAACAGCGCGCGCAATTGCAAAACAAACCGGTTTGCCGTCAGAGCCGGAAAATATCGCTGTTGGTTCGCAGTTGGATCAGTGGAGCGATGAGGAACTCGCGCGTCGTGTGTCGCGTATTCGCATTTACGCTCGAGTTGAACCTCGCCACAAAATTAGAATTGTTACTGCGTGGAAAGAACGCGGAGAAGTTGTAGCGATGAC
>JACQXU010000052.1 GCA_016208545.1 Candidatus Uhrbacteria bacterium
CTTCCTAAGGGGGAACCTGTGCTCCAAAGACTGTCTAATTTTCCCCGACCATTATAAACGAGGTTCAGGAGACTTTAGAAGACGCAACCCCAACTTGGTCTTTACCTAGAACATCTCCGACAGTTTTAGTGATGAGAAATCCGATCTTACTGAAGTCGCCGACAGTCACATAAAGGGATCCTTGGTCCACGTCGCAGGTGCGGACGTATACTTCTTTATCGAATAGCCTCTCCCCCGTGGCGAGGAAGTGCAGGATCATCATGTTGACGACCTGCCTTGTCGAAGGAATCAAGTCGTCACCAACGAGTGCTTCCTGTTCGTTGGGTGTCTTAGAGAACGAATTTTCGACAGGAGTCTTGCGGATGAGACGCCAGCGAGCCGTCTCGGTGCGTGTAGCGAATTCCTGTAGACGCATCCATAGATCATTACTGTAATTTTTCCAGAACAGATTCTCTCTAACCAGTTTGCGGATATTGATGATGGATAGTCCGATGTCGGCGACGAGGACGTGCGTCATGGCGCATGATTTCAACGTCTCCTCGGAGAACGGGATGACTGCAAGCGCACTTCGCTGTCTCTTGGTCAACGTTTTGAGATTAATCTCCGACGCCTCAATAGGCAGAAAGTTTCTGCCCATGATCTTTCGCGCCAAACCTTTACTGACACGTCTTTTCTGTTGCGAGGCCACGTCGTTCTCCTTCTGTTCTGATTCGTCATTGTACGTTCACAGCTGTCTCGAACATGAGACAAGCGCTTCAAACAGCAACAATGTGCCGTGCAAAGCGCCTATCTCATGAAAATATGATCCTTGCATGTCAAAGAACAAGAGACAAATATAGCCTATTTTGAGAAAATGTCAATGGTTTGAGAATGAAATTGACCATTTTGTTGGATTTTTTCCTCGATCTTTTCAAATTGGCTTGCATTAAAACGTCGCGTCAATAACTTTTGTCGCGGTGTTGGCGTCTTTCCAAGAAAATGCAGTGCTACTTTCAACAGTCGCACCAATTCGATAGTTACCATAAAAAACATCGTCAACAGTTTCGATGAGCGACACCCAATCTTTTCCAAAAATAGATTCAGCGATTGCGGCGTTTGCGATCGGACGCAAAAGACCGACATACGAAATCGCGTAAACAGTGTTTGTTGAAAATTTTATCAAACGTTTGTCAGGACGGAACGTTACATTTTTTCCAAGCGGGATATCTGATAGGACGTTTGCAGACACAATCACTAGATCATCAAAATTATCAAACCATGATTTGAAAACTTTTTCGTTTGGAAACGAGTGTCGTTTTCCATCAACTCCATAATAATAAACTGACGTGCACGGATCGTTGACCATCACATTTCCAACGCAACCCATTTTAATCAGATCGCCTGGCTTTACGCTTAGTGAACCGGACGAAACAACAACCGAAACTTCTTTTCCACTCACAACATTGTTATCCGTGTCAGTGCATTTCGTATACATTTTTTTTGTTCCGTTGGTTGTGATTTTATGAGTCGTGTACACAACATCTTTTTTGATTATCATGCTGGTAACTGATTTTTCATCCAAAAATAATTCACATTTTTTCAAAAGATCATTATCTGAAACAAGTGTTGAATAATAAACAGTTGCGTCTTTTATTGCCGTTCGTGGATTAACTGTTCCGACAGTTGGAATACCTGTTGTTGAATATGCGAAAGCAGAAAAAGGCGGTGCAAGAAAAAGGAAGCAAATAAAAAGGAATTTCATAGTGAATTTATTTTACACCGGATTATTATGTTTTTCAAAATAAAAAATATCCTAGTGTGTAGATTCACACAGTAGGATATTGACGATCGCCAGCATCTCCAAGTCCTGGAACTATGTAGGCGTGGTCGTTGAGTGTGTCATCCATTGCGGCGAGAATGACAGGAACGTCAGGGTGTTCATGTTCGAGTTTGGCGGCTCCTTGAGGACAGCCGATGACTCCGACGAAGATGATTTTCTTCGCACCGTGTTCCTTCAAGTGCGAAATTGCACAGCTTGCACTGCCGCCTGTTGCGAGCATTGGATCGAGCAAGAAGCAGGTGTTGACGTCACTCGGAATCCTTTCCGGGACATTGCTTCCGGAGAATTGAGGTTTGAAGGTTTCCTCGTTTCGAGAAATGTACATGTGCCAGATCAATGCTTCAGGAAGAAAGCAGTGGAACGTCTCTATCATGCCGTCTCCAGCACGCATTACCGGAATCAGCGCCTGTCTTCGGACAAGGAACTCGGCAGGCGATATAGAAAGAGGTGTCGCAACGTTCGTTTTATACGTTGCAAGATCTTTTGTTGCCTCGAATGCGAGCAAGTAGCTCAAACGACGGATTTGACGACGGAATTCGTATGGTGGCGTTGCTCTGTCTCGAAGTCTCGTAATCGCGTCTTTTGCGACAGGGTGGTCAAGGATTGTGATGCCCACTGGACCTCCTTTATCCGCGGAAAGTTTACGACAAATTAAAAATCCATCAAACAGCAGTTGTTTGATGGACACGTTCGCGCTTTGCGCGAAGCTCGTAGTACATCATGAGCGCAAGCATGAGAGAGATCATGATTACACCACGCAGTAAATAGACGATTGCTAGAATGTTTCCATCCACACACACCGGATACAGAGCGATCAGGCAAGTCAGATCGGTCATGCCCCATGTTATGAACGACTCCGTGTTGCGCTTTTCAGTCATCATTGTGATGATCGTTGGAATATATCCGAGTGTGATCAATCCTTGCGCGAATAGGTTTGAATTCCATGCGTCGCCAGTGAGGAATCCGTACGCGACAACGAACACTGTGCTACCGAGATACCATTTTTCGAATGGTCTGAAGTGCGTTTTTCGTGTGCCGCGCGTTATGACCACAAAAACGATCGCGCACGTCATGAAAACATCAATCGTGTTTAGAAAACCGGATTTAAAATTCCAGTCTTCTGCGAGAAGAAAAGTCACAAGACTCAACACAACGCCTGTTAGAAATGTGATCCATGTGGAAAGCGTTGGCCGAATCTATAGAAATCACATCCCAAAATCGGACTTAGAACCCAAGAAAAATTGGTGAATGGCGCGGTTTTGGAACTCAGAAAAACCGCAAATGTATCCGTAGATACATTGAGGATTTTTCTGAGTGAAAAACAAGCCAGTCATAATTTTAATGGGTTATTGAGTACGATTTTGGAATGTGATGTCTATATCTTGTCCAAATCTTGTGGCAGTACAAACATATTGTGAAGATAACGCACAAGATCGCAAGAACTGTGCAGATTTCTTTCATGTTCCTCCAATGAACGCTTTAGTCGGTCATGACCGAAGACAAAAAAGAGTATTATTAGTTGACGAAAATGTCAATCTGCTGTATTCTTCCGCCGTTATGAAGAGGACAGATATCCGCAACATTGCAATTATCGCTCACGTCGACCACGGGAAAACAACTCTTGTCGACGCGTTTTTGAAACAGTCGCACACTTTTCGAGATTCTGAAGCAATGGGAACCACAATCATGGATTCAAACGAACTTGAGCGCGAGCGCGGAATCACGATTTTTTCCAAAAACGCTTCTATCAATTGGAATGGAACGAAGATCAATCTTGTTGACACTCCGGGACACGCGGATTTTGGCGGTGAAGTTGAGCGCGTCATGAATTTGGTTGATGGATGTTTGCTTTTGGTTGACGCTAAAGAAGGCCCAATGCCGCAGACAAAATTTGTGCTCAAGAAAGCACTTGAGGCAGGCCACAAAATCATTGTTGTCATCAACAAAATTGATAAGTCCGACGCTCGTCCAAGTTGGGTTCTTAACCACACTTTTGATTTGTTTATTGATCTTGGCGCAACAGATGATCAAGCGCATTTTCCGGTTTTGTACGCATCAGCAATTCGTGGAGTCGCTGGAGTTGAACCAAATCTCGATCAAATGAAAGATATTGCGCCAATTTTAGACGCGGTCGTTTCAGATATTCCAGGGCCAGAAGGAAATCCTACTGCTCCGTTTCAAATGGCAGTTGTGAATATTTTTTATGATAACTTCAAAGGTCGAATGGCTGTCGGTCGAATCGCAAACGGAAAGATCAAACAAAGCCAATCGGTTTTACACATCAGTCGAGATGGTGTGAGCGAGCAGGCAAAACTTACAGTGCTTCAAATGTTTGATGGTTTGGCGCGAATTGATGCTGATGAAGCAATCGCCGGCGATATTGTGATTGTTGCCGGAATTGAAGACGTCCAAATCGGAGATTCAATTGTAGATCCAGTAGGCGGCGTTGCGCTTCCGGTTCTTTCGATTGAAGAGCCAACAGTTAAAATGACATTTGGCGCAAACACTTCTCCGTTTTCAGGAACAGAAGGAGAGTATTCAACTGCGCGTCATGTGCAAGAACGTTTAGAGCGCGAACTTCTGAATGATGTCGCGCTTCGAGTCGAAAAAGCTGACTCTTCGACTGGCTCAGGGCATGGAGGAGACGGACAATTTATTGTGTCAGGACGTGGCGAACTTCACCTCGCGATTTTGATTGAAAAAATGCGCCGTGAAGGATACGAACTTCAAGTTTCG
Organism: Candidatus Uhrbacteria bacterium; assembly: GCA_016208545.1. Classification (GTDB taxonomy): domain Bacteria; phylum Patescibacteriota; class Patescibacteriia; order UBA9934; family GWF2-40-263; genus JACQXU01. The sequence continues at coordinate 4,556 of JACQXU010000052.1, forward strand.
AGACCGCAAGTTATTTTCAAGGAAGAAAATGGAAAGCGTTTGGAGCCGTTTGAATTGGTTTCGATTGAATGTCCAGAATCGTTTTCTGGAATTGTGATTGAAAAAATGGGAAAGCGTCGAGGTGAAATGAAAGATATGCGTGTTGAAAATGGAATCGTGTATCTTGATTTTGAAATTCCAACTCGCGGACTTATTGGATATCGAAATGAATTTTTGACTGACACAAAAGGGCAGGGTGTCATCAATACTTTATTGCTTGGATATAGAACATTTGCCGGCGACATCGGAGCAAACGAACACGGATCAATGATTTCAATGGAAGATGGAGTTACGATGTCTTACGCGCTTTCGAATTTGCAAGAGCGCGGAATTTTATTTGTTGATCACGGTGTTGAAGTTTACAAAGGAATGGTTGTTGGACAGAATTCTCGAATTGAAGATATTGAAGTTAATCCTTGCAAAGAAAAGCGGCTTTCAAACATGCGTTCAAAAGGAGAAGGCGAGGCGATTAAACTCGAACCTGCTCGGCACATGACTCTTGAAATGTGTCTTGAATATATTGGAGATGATGAACTGCTTGAGGTTACGCCAAAGTCGCTTAGAATTCGAAAAACCATTCTTGTGAGCCATCTTCGTCGCCGAACAAAAGAATAAATATTGCAGATTTTTGTCATTGCGAGCGACGGAATGGAGCGAAGCAATCTAACGAACACGCGAAATTTGGCGGAGTTGTGCCTGATATTGCCGCGCGTGAACACTCTTCAGTGATTTTTCCAATGTTGAAAGAACTCGGAATTGAAAAAGACGGAAGTGGAATTGATGTAATCGCTGTAACAGCGGGTCCCGGACTTGCTCCTGCTCTTCGAATCGGAGTTGAACTTGGAAAAGTTTTAACATGGATTTGGAAAAAACCACTTGTTGCTGTCAATCATTTGGAAGGGCATATTTATAGTGTCCTAATAAACCCAAAACCTAACACCCAAAACCCAAAACCTATTTTTCCAGCTATTTGTCTAATCGTCTCCGGCGGTCACACTGAACTTATTTTGATGAAAGATCACGGTATTTATGAACTTATTGGAATGACGCGCGATGATGCCGCAGGAGAAGCGTTTGATAAAGTCGCAAAACTTTTAGGTCTTGAATATCCAGGCGGTCCGGCGATATCGAAATTAGCAGAGAATGGAAATCCAGATGCGATTTTATTTCCTCGCCCAATGATTGATTCAGATGATTTTGATTTTAGTTTTTCAGGATTGAAAACCGCGGTGAAAAAGAAAACGTCTGAAAGGTCTGAAATGTCGGAAATGTATAACACAGCAGATATTGCTGCGTCTTTTCAGCAAGCAGTTGTTGAAACGCTTGTAACAAAAACAATGCGCGCGGTTGAAAAATATCATCCTCAATCTGTAATTTTGTCTGGCGGAGTTTCAGCTAATAAATTTTTACGAACATCACTTGAGCAAACACTTCACAAACAACACCCAGTAATTTCTTTTTACGCTCCTGATTTTTCGCTCACTGGTGATAACGCTATAATGATTGCAGTTGCTGGCGCGTTTCGTGCCAAGCAAAAACAATTCGCAGATCCACTTACCCTTGTAGCTGATCCAAACATGAGACTTGTATGACTCCACGACTTAACGACTCCACGGCTTCTTTTTCTCCCAACCAAACAAAACAAATAGCTGAAGACTTTGCGAAAACACTCAAAGGCGGTGAAGTTATTTTTTTGGAAGGCGAACTCGGAACTGGAAAAACAACTTTTGTTCAAGGCGCGGCAAAAGCTCTCGGATACGGCGGCCCTGTTCGCAGTCCAACGTTTACGATAGTCAATATCTATCCAGCCTCGCACGAAACAATCAAAAAAATCGTTCACATTGATTTGTATCGTATTAAAAATAAGTCAGAACTTAGCGCGCTTGCGTTGGAAGAGCTTGTTCAAGACCCCAATTCTGTCATGTTTATTGAATGGCCTAGTTTACTTAGACCACTCTTGAAAACAAAACCGAAACGGATTATATTTGAAGAAACTAATTCTGTAAGAAAGATTGAGATAATATAAATTTTTTATATGGCATTAGCTGAACGTAGAGATTTTTATACAGGCAGAATGAATGAAACAGATGTCTTTGGGAGATTTCGACCGTCAAAAGATTTTGAAGATGCATATCGCGCGATAGCAAAAGAAAATGGTTTTGTTGCGTATAAAACCGCTCTTGATTTGGTAAGAAAACACACAGATCAAGACCCTGTTAATCCAATTCAGCCTTTTGCAAAAGAGTTGCGTATTGCGGTTATTGATGCGCTTAGTCTTGAAACTGAAGAACAAATGGATCGACTAAAATTTTACACCGCAGTTGGAACTGCCGCAGATATTTTTCATGGTATTGATGGATGGTTTGAGTATACGGACGACGACGGAAACAAAATCATTGTGACTTTAGACGTCACTACAAATCCAAAAAAAGAAACATGGAAAGCAGATGTTATTATTCAAGAAGTGGCTGACCCATCTGAAGATGAAAATAGGTTTATTGCAGATGCTGAAAGATATGCGAAAGAAATTGTAAAACAATTTGAAGTAAAAATGAGCGCGATAGATGTAAAAACCGCCTGAAGGCGGTTTTTGCTTGACAGTTTATATATAAAGAGTAGGGTAATCTGTTCCCAGATCGGAGGTATGGAGGTAGAAGAAATGGGAGCTGAATTTCAGTGTGCCGTCTGTCAAAACGGAAAAACAGATGGTGTCGTTTTCCTGTGTACGCAATGTGCGCATCCTGAACGTGTACGAACCTATTGCGCAAATTGTGGCCACAGGCTCGATTTTTCGCTAGAAAAAGCCAAGAGGTTGTTTCAACTAGCTGGACTTTCAATCGCACAAACGGGCATCGTGTTTCGTTATACTTATTGTCCTGTCTGCTCAACTGGAAAAAGTGCAGTTCCAACGATTTTCGCCGTCCATCAAGACGGTTTTTCCACTTGCCTTGCGGCCGCCTAATGCCTCGAGGTTTTTTTATAGATCGTTCTGACTCTTCTGTTCTTGACCGTCGCCGAAGACGTTTGTGAAGACCGGTGTGAGTGGCGGCGGCTTAGCCATCGCCGACGTGAGTCTTCGTGGTTAATTAGTGTTTGTACTAGTCGGCTCTGGATGTCTGCGAACAGAAGAGTCAGAACGATCAATAAATTATTTTTATCATCCAGCGATGCGTGAAACTTCCTCAATAGTTGTTTGGCCGTCGAGGATTTTAAGCACGCCGTCTTGTTGAATCGTAATCATACCTTGTTGTTTTGCAAGTTCGCGCACTTGATATTCAGAAATTGATTCTGACATTGCCGCTTTGATTTCATCGCTCATCGTTAGAATTTCGTAGAGTCCTACGCGGCCTTTGTATCCAGAACCATTACAAACATCACATCCTTTTCCTTTGTAAAATTTCCATTCAGATTCCGTAAATATTTTTTCTCCAGACGTTTCAGGAATTTCAGCGATGACTTTTTTTACATAAACCAGTTCTTCTTCGTTTGGTTGAACAGTCTCTTTGCATTTTTCACAAACACGACGAACAAGTCTTTGACCCACAATTGCATTCATGGCCGGTGCAAGTAAAAATGGTTTTACTCCCATTGAAAGAAAACGCGGAATTGCTCCGGCCGCGTCGTTTGTGTGTAAAGTTGAAAGCATGAGGTGACCAGTGAGCGCGGCGTTGATAGCGACGTCCGCGGTTTCAAGATCGCGAATTTCTCCCACCATCACAATATCTGGATCCTGACGCAAAATTGATCGAAGTCCGTTTGCAAAAGTGTAATTTTTTGAATGATCAATTTGCGATTGATTAACTCCCTCGAGTTTGTATTCGATCGGATCTTCAAGTGTTACAACTTTTACGTCCGGCGTATTTAGTTTTCGCAAAACAGCGTAAAGCGTTGTTGTTTTTCCAGAACCTGTCGGACCTGTTGTCATAATCATTCCGTGAGGTTTCAGAATTTCTTTTAACAATTTTTTTTCCGCGATCGCACGAAATCCAAGCTGTTCAAAATTAACGTTGATCGCGCTTGGTTTCAAAATGCGCATCACAACTGATTCTCCCCACGCTGTTGGAATCGCGGAAACGCGAACATCAGTGTCGCCTGATTTTAGATAAATAGTGAACCGTCCGTCTTGAGGACGTTCTGTCACATTTATTTTGAGTCCGCTAATAAGTTTGATGCGCGCAACAACTTTTTTCCAAAAATCATGCGGAAGCGTTGCAATTTCTTGCAGAACTCCGTCAACGCGAAATCGAACAATTATTTTTTCCTCTTCAGCTTCAACGTGAACATCGCTTGTTCCAAATTGTAAAGCTGCTGACAAAATAATTGTCATTATGTCTGTTATCGAGGCGTGACTCAAAACTTTTTGAATGTCTTGATATGTTTTTAATTGCGAACCGAATTGTTCAATCTCTTCATCTGTAACTTTTACTCCTTTTATTATTTGTTTAATCTTTGGCAAAGTTTCGTAGGCTTTAAGCGCCACTCTCAAACTCTCGGCAGAGATTTTATAAAGTCCGCCATTGGCTTGGTTTCGTTCTTGAAGCTGAAAAAGCAAATCTTTTGCCGCTTGCAAATCAGGGTTTATCGAAGCAAGGCGAATTTCCGGGCCTGTAAACAAAAAACAAACAGTTTGCAGTTCTTGCGCCTGTTCAAGTGGAATTTGTCGAAGCGATTCAGGAGAAATCGGAAATCCCTTGAGATTTACGTATGGAACGCCGAGCGTTTTTGCTTGATTTTCAGCCTCAACTTCTTTTTCTTTCAAACGCACTTCGGACATTTTTTCCTCAAACGCCTCATGAACCGTTGGAATGCCAGACGCAGTTTTTGTCGTTGATTTTGCGCCTGTAAAATTCAACAGGTTTTCAATGCTTTGGATGTCGTCAGCCATAAATAGCTGTCAGCTTTAGTCTATCACCATTCTCCACAATTTTGAAAATGGTTTGAGACCAAACGTTTTATGTTCAGCGCGTTTGTAAAAAAAACGCCAAGCGCTGTATTGAAAAGTTACAAGTGCGCCTCCAAATACGAGTATGAGAGCCAGTAAAAATAGTCCTGTTAAAATGTTGAAAATAAAAAATAAAAATGGCGATCCGGAAACAAGAATTGCAGTTCCAATAAATCCAAATGGAATTGAAAGCAGAATCAAAATTGTAATAAGTATGACTATGGCAGTAAATAAAATTACAAAAAGAATAAAACCGAATTCAATTGACGAAAGCCATTGTTTTTTGAAAATGCGAAGCGCTGTGTGAAAAGCATCGAGCGCGCTTGACTTTGTTTCAACAACGTCAACAAGCGCAAGAATCGAAATGATATGCAGAATAATAATAGCCGGAATGAAAATCATAAAATAAATAAGCAAAATAGTTGGAGCTAGATCATTGTTGTTTTGCAGAAAAAGAAGAACAGGAAGAGTGAGAAGGACGGTCAGAATTGCAAAAAGAATTTTTGTTGTGATGTTAACCAAAAACACTTCCCCAAAATGAGGAAGA
>JACQXU010000011.1 GCA_016208545.1 Candidatus Uhrbacteria bacterium
GAAACTGGAAAAAAAATCACGCAATCTTCTGCGCCAACGGAATATGATGACCTTCACATCCCTCAAAATTTCCCTTCAGTTAAAATAATGTCGCCTGTTAGTAATCAAACAGTCGGGAGATCGTTGACAGTGGAAGTTTCTGCATCAGCGCCGCGAAGAATTTCACGAGTTGAATTTTATGTAGATGGCGCATATTTTGGATCAGACGAAACAGATCCTTATCGAATTACAACCGAGCTTCCAAATTTAATCGGACTGGGCGTTCACTCTCTAAAATCAATTGCCTTCGACGATATTGATAACCAAGGTTCAGACACAGTCAGTATTCAAGTTTCTGAAAATTCTGCTGACGACACGCTTTCAATAATTGATCCAAAACACGGACAAACAATCGAGCGAACTTCCGAAATTTATACTATCGTCGTTTCAGTAAAAAAACCTGATGATTATTCTTCTTTGAGAGTTTATGTTGACCCGTCCGGCTCTGAAACGCGAAAATTGATCGGGCAACAACTAAATCCATCAACTGTTTTTACAACGTTTGATTGGACTCTTCCTGAAAGCGGAACGTTTGCAATTTTTGTGGAAGGTACAACAAAACAAGGAACGCAAATTCAAACCGCAGGAATTCTTGTTACTGTTAAACAATCCAGCACAGAAGGTTCAACACAAAGCAACCTCCAACTTTTTTAAGACAGATATGAATCGTGCATTATTTTTTCATCTGAAAGTTCTTTTGATGTTCCTGAAAAACGAATTTTCCCGTTTGAAAGCAAATATCCACGATCAACATAACGAAGAGCCAGACGAACATTTTGCTCAACAATAAGAAGCGTCGTTCCTTCTTCTCGAATTTTTTGTAAAATCTGAAATACTTCGTGAGTAAGTTTTGGTGACAAACCCAAAGACGGTTCATCAAGCATGAGAAGTTTTGGACGCATCATGAGCGCTCGTCCGATCGCGAGCTGTTGCTGTTGTCCGCCTGATAAATTCCCTGCGAGTTCTCGTTTCTTCTCTTTCAAAGCTGGAAAAAGACCAAATACATATTCCAAACTTTCAACAAGTGTTTCTTTGTGATCAATTAAATAACCTCCAATTTCAAGATTTTCCTGCACTGTCATTGTTGGAAAAATAAGTCTGCCTTGAGGAACAAAGCCGACTCCATGTTCAATAAGCGTATAAGTCGGAAGTGAAGTTATGTCTTGAGCGTCAAACAAAATTCGGCCTTGAGTTTTATTTGCAAGACCAAAAATTGATTTAAGAATCGTAGATTTCCCAGCACCATTTGGACCGATAAGCACAACAATTTCTCCAACATCAATTTGGATAGAGATGTTTTCAAGAACATGAAGTTGTCCGTAACCGGCCGAAAGATTTTCAATGTGAAGTAACATATGGATAAAAATCGGGTTGATGAAAATCAGGTTTGTCTCCTGGCAAAGGACTGTATGCGAGAAATTGACCTGATGCAATCATAAAAGCGTTTAGCGCGCGCAGATTTTCCGGAATCATTTTCCACGGAATCGTAAATTCTGATACCCAAGTTTTTTCAGAAGTTTTTCTGAAACTTAAAACTGGATGAAAATTTATGTATTCATTTGATCGATGCCGAATACGATCAAAACCCAAAATAAGAAAATGCCCTCCAGCCCCAAGTTCGATTTCAAGATATTGATGCCCTGGACCCACTAAAAACAATTCAACGACATCAAAATTCCAAAGTCCTTCGACTCTGTTTCCGATCGGAATTTCTGGAGGAATGCTTTGATCGAGTAGGACTGGAGATTCTGCGCGCACATTAATTCCTTCAGAGACTGTTGAGAGATCAAACACTGCAAACACTCGATCATCAGGACACACGTCTCCATTCCAAAGATGATCAACGCGCAATGATAACTTGTCAGGTTGTTTTGGAATTGTGAGTGTCATATATTTATTCCGAGATACGCTTCAAGAACAGACTTATCTGACAACACTTTTACTGGTGTTCCTTGCGCAAGCACATCGCCTTGATCCATCACAATCACAGTATCAGCAATCGAACGCACAAAATCCATATCGTGCTCAATCACAAAAATAGTTTCACCTTTGGATTTAAGTTTTTTAAGAAGTTCTTTTAATGTGTCACGCAAAACAGGATTAACGCCAGCCACTGGTTCATCGAGCATTAAAAATGTGTGGTTGTTTAAAAGCGCTCGAGCTAAATCAAAAAGTTTTTGTTGACCGTATGAAAGATCTGTCACGATAGTCGACGGATCTTTTTTAAGTCCGACAAAATCCATCATTTCACGAATGCGATTTTTTTCTTGAGCGTCGCCTTCAATGCCGCGCATAAACATTTTAAAAAACTTGTCATCATCTTCACGAAGCGCTATTAGCAAATTATCCTCGATGCTCAAATTTCGAAACATTCTGGAAAGCTGAAATGTGCGTGAAATTCCAAGACGAGATCGTTTCCAAATTGGGAGATTATTGATATTTTGTTTTTGAAAAAAAATCTCACCTTTGTCTGGATTAAAAAAACCGGAAACTAAATTAAAAACTGTTGTTTTTCCGGCGCCGTTTGGACCAATAAGAGCGGTAATGCAACTTTCTTCAATTTCAAATGAACAGTTTTTTACTGCTTGAACGCCGCCAAATGATTTTGAAATGTTTTGAAGTTTTAACATACGTTAATCCAAATCAGCTCTTCCAATAATCCCCTTTGGCCTAAACAAAATCACAACAAGTAAAACAATCATAAACAAAATAACGCGCATTGGACCGATCATTGTTGACGGAAGTGAGAGAAATCTAAGCGACTCCGAAACTGCAAAAACAATTACAACGCCAAGAATTGACCCGCGAAGCGAAGCAAGTCCGCCAATCACAACAGCGGCAAGCGCAACAACGAGCGGATCAAGCCAAAAACTCGCAGGATTTATGAAACGAATAAAATGCGCCATAAGAACTCCTGCAATTCCAACAAAAAATCCTGAAAGTGTCATTGCAGTCATTTTCGCTCGATCAATGTTTTTCCCTAAACTCTCCGCAACAAGTTCGTCATCGCGAATTGCTTCTAGCACTCGTCCAAACGGTGACTTTGTAACTTTTTCAAGAATAAAAAAAGTCACAAGAGCCGCAATAAAAGTCAAAATTAAAAAAGAGTTGGGTTCTGTAAATCCTTCAGGACGGAGGATCCCTCTGATTCCAAGAGTGCCTCTGGTCATGTCTGTCCAATTTATAAAAATTGCGCCAGTCACAAACAAAAAACCAAGTGTGAGAAGCGCAAAATAATCGTCTTTTATTTTTCGGCTTGGGATTGAAAGCAAAGCGCCGATGATCGCACACAAAATTCCTGCTGATAAAATCGCAAAAACAAATGGCCAATCAAATTTAGTCGTTAAAATCGCTGAAGTGTACGCGCCAATACCAAAAAGTCCAATGTGGCCGAAGTTAACCAAACCTGTGTATCCCATCGCCAAATTAAGCGACATAACAATTATCGCGTAAATGCAGACGAGTGTAAGTATGTAAATTAAAAATGGAAACATAATTTATCTAAATCGTTTAAGGCCAAAAATTCCTTGCGGTCGTAAAAGCAGAAAAAAGAAAAGTAATACAAACGTGATTGAATTTTTCCAACCTGCTCCAAAATACCAAACAGCAATCTGTTCAAATAATCCAACAAGAAACGCTCCAAAAATTGCGCCGTTTATTGATCCAACTCCGCCGATCACCATTGCTGTAAATCCTTTGAGAGCAAGATACACTCCCATATTCGGATCAAGATTGAATTCAAGTCCAATCAAAATTCCTGCGATCGAGGCAAGTAGTGATCCAATTCCAAAAGACAAACGGCGAATTTGGCGAGTGTTGATTCCCATAATTGAAGCGACTTCATCATTATCAGCGGTTGCGCGCATTGCTTTTCCAAATTTTGTGTATTTCACAATTGCCGAAAGCAAAATTAACAAAAGACAAGAAATTACAATCAAAATAATCTGCATCAAAGTTATATTCAACTGATCAAACCTGTAAACTGTTGTTTGAATTCCGAAAGTTTTTAAACTTGTATTAAAAATAAGAATGATTGATGAGGTTCCGAGCATTAGAAGCGCGATTGTTGAGATGAGATATGCCAAACGTTTTGCATGACGCTTGCGTTGTTCTTCATAAATAAGTTCATTCATAAGAAGCCCAACCGCAACACTTCCTAAAATTGAAAGAAAAACTCCGAGTATTGGAGACAGTCCTTGTTCAATCCAAACAAAATGAAAAATGTACGCGCCAAACAAAATCACGACTCCGTGCGCAAGGTGAAAAATTCGGCTTGTAGCGTAAATAAAAGTAAGACCTGACGCAACAAGCGCGTAAACCGATCCAGCGATAATGGCATTTATGAAAATTTGAGCTATGATCCACATACCCGGTAGGACAACAATAATATTTAATTTGTAAGTGTTTCTTTGACTGACATTGTTACGACTATAGTCATCACATTATGAAATGGGACTTTAGACGACTTGCATGTGGATGGGATGCGAAGTCCTGCAGAAAGATAAAACCGCAAATGTATCAGTAGATACATTGAGGATTTTATCTTGCGAAGGACAAGCAGACCGCCACAGGCAAGGATGGATAAATCCTATTTCATAATGTGATGACTATACCAACTTGACTATTCTATGTAAAAAACAAAAAACCCGCAAATAAACGCGGGTCTTTTTATTTTTTCTTACGGCGTATAAGCTCCCAGATCTTGTTGTTCACCATTTACAATGTGTTTGATGTGATAACCGATAATTGGATCACCAAACTCATCAAACGAAGTGTCTCCAAGCGCACCAGGCCAATTTTCAACTTCATACAGCCAATCACGAACAGCTTTTTGATCAGTTCCGACTTTCTCAAATGCATCTTTCAACATATAGATTTGATCATAAGCCGCGGCCATGTAAGCTGGAAATTCTGGAGCATGATCGTAAGCCCCTTGAAAATTTTCAAGAAAACGTTTGGTAACTGGGCGAGACGCATCAAGTTCTGGAGTTGGTGAGTAAACATCCGCATACAAAGCTTTGTTTTCAGAGATTGTATCTGAACCAAGCATTGTGTCAGAAACCAATATGACTGCTTTAAATCCATTTTCTTTTAACTGCTTTAATATCTGAACACCTGTTACTGGAGTTTGAGGAACAACATAAAGCGAATCAGGACTTGCGGACTTTAATTTCAGAATTTGTGTTCGGAAATCTGTGTCTCCTGTGTTGTATGTTTCATCTCCTACAACTTCTGCGCCGAATTCTTTTGAAGCTGTTGTAAAAGAACCTCTCAAACCTTGAGCATAATCAGTTTGTTCTGAAATAACAGCAACTTTTTTTGCAGACAGTTGTTTAATGACGTAAGAAGCTATCACGCGTCCTGCCATTGCGTCAGATGGGTAAGATCGGAACACTAAATCTCCTGCTGTTGTAAGATCAGGACTGCTTGCCGCGGCGGAAAAAAGCATTACTCCAGCTGGCTCTGTTAAAGCCGCTGCCGCAAGAGCCGCGCCGGAACAATCACCACTGACAATATAGGAAATTTTATCAACCTCAATCAATTTTTGAGCGGCCGCGCCTCCGTCTTGAGGGTTGCATTTTGAATCTTCCCAAACAAGCTGAAGTTGGTGACCATCTACCCCGCCCGCCGCGTTAATCTCGTTGACAGCGAGCATTGTCGCGTTCTGAAGTGGAATTCCATAAACAGCTCCTTCTCCTGTGAGAGTATCCATCGCTCCAAGCACGATTGGACCATCTGGAATTTCAACAGCAGCTTTTTCTTCCGCTGGCGACACAGGCGCTTCTGGCGCTGGTTTTGAAAAATACACAATACCGAGAACCACGATAACAATCGCGATTACCCACAAAATCGCATTATTGGATTTCATAATCTTAGATGTTAAATGTTAAATGTCAGTTGTCAGATGTCAAACTCAAGCTTTAATCGGCATCAAAACATACCGATACGCTTCTATTTTGCCTTCTGGTGAAAGAAGACATGGATTTGAAGCATCAATCATCTCAAAATTTACACGGTCACTATCCATTGCCTGAAGTCCGTCTAAAAGATAACGGTAGTTTATTGTAACAGTATTTTTTTGTCCAATAAGTTCTGCCTCGCAAGAACTTGAATTTTGTCCACGTACAGAATCTGTGGCTTGTGCCTCAACAATACTATTTTGTGGGTCAAATTGTAAAGTAACGTCAAATAGCCCATTTTTTGAGAATAAACTGGCAGCTTTCACAGATTTTAAAAAATCCTCGCGATCCAAAATAGCCTTTGTTTGAAATTGTTTTGGTATAATTTGCTCGTAATCTGGATAACTTTCATCAATAACTCTTGAAATAAGCTCCACTGGTCCATAAACAAACAAAGCTTGGTTTTGTGCTAATTGTAGCGAAATTGTTGACGGAAGATCAACTTCATCTTTAAAAACCGAAAGTATACGACTAACTTCAGAAAGCGTCCTTGCTGGAACCACAACTTGTTTTTCCTCTGTAATTTCACTTGTAACAGGAATTATTTTTTCAGAAAGTCTGTACGAATCAGTTGAAGCCATTTTTAGTCTCCCTTCTCCATTAAACTGAAAAAACTGCATCAAAACTCCTGTGAGCTCTGGGCGTGACTCATTGGTCGCAACAGAAAATAAAACCTGTAATAATCCACGTTTAAATTCATCAACAGGAATTTTGAATAAATTATCTCCTTCAACTTTTGGAACAAGTGGAAATTCAGAAGCTGATAATCCGTTTATTTTTGTTTTATATTTTCCACATTCAATATGCATTGAATCGTTTTCAGTTTCGATATGAATCGTTTCGTTTGGTAAAAGTGAAACATAATCAAAAAAAAGTTTTGATGGAATTGTATTTTCTCCAGTCTCCTCAATTTTTCCTCGAACAGTGCAATGGACTGCCAATTCTAAATTTGTTGATGTAAAACGAACCGTTCCGCCTTCAGCTTTAATAAGAACATTTTGAAGGATTGGAAGATTAACATTTTTTGTCATTAAATGACTTGTAATGCTCAGTCCTTGATGAAGATTTTCTTTTGTACAAGAGAGTTTCATAACTTCACCTATTATGTTTTATTAGTTAGATATAAAAAACAATAATAGTAATAAGGGGTGTGGAAAAGTGTAAAAACCTTTTTTTGAACTAATTTAAGCCATTTTATCAAACCATTAAAGTGGATAGATGATAAGAGTTCTTTTGGATGAACATCTGGATAACTTTGAACACATTTTTGATTCATCTTTTTATCACCACTTCTTTCACCCAACAACACAAATTTTCCACAACAATATAAACATGTGATTATATTGCATACAACTTCTGCTTAATCAGTTCCAAATCATGTTGAAGTTTTTCATCAGTCTCCAAACAATTGCTGATTTTTTCATAAGCATGCATTGCTGTTGTGTGATCTCGTCCGCCAAGTTCAGTTCCAATTGACGGATAACTTGCTTTCATTTCTTCGCGCATAAGATACATAATTATTTGTCTTGGGAAAGCCAAACGTTTTTGGCGGCTCTGACCTAAAAGATCATTAAGTTGCAGATCAAAATATCCGGCTACCGTGATAATTAACTGTTTTGGTGTTACATTCTTTTTTGTGTTTGTAGCTTGGAAGCTAAATAAAATCGGTTTAACACTTTCAGCAGTTGGGCGAACATTATTAAATTGATGGAAAGCGATAATTTTATTAAGAGCCCCTTCAAGTTCGCGAACATTTGTTTGAATCGAAGTTGCTATGTGGTGAAGAATATCGCGTTCTATCGCGTAAGCTTTTTCTCTGCATTTTGTTTCAAGGATCGCAACTCTCGTTTCAAAGTCTGGTGAGCCGACATCGGCCATCATTCCGCTTTCAAAACGTGAAATAAGCCTATCTTCTAGAGATGGAATGGCTTTTGGAGGCCTGTCAGAGGAAATAACGATCTGTTTGTTATTTTGGTAAAGTTGATTGAAAGTGTGGAAAAATTCCTCCTGAATTCCCTCTTTTCCTGTTATAAACTGAATATCATCAACCAATAAAACATCAACTGTTCTGTAGCGATTTTTGAATTCAACCATGCGATTAGCTCTTAAGGCCGTTATAAAATCATTAGTAAATCGTTCGCATGTAACGTAAAGAATTCGTGTTTCTTGATTTTTTCGAATGATCTCGTTACCAACAGCCTGCAAAAGATGTGTTTTTCCGAGCCCTACCCCGCCGTAGATAAAAAGTGGGTTATAAACCCCGCCAGGCTGTGCGCAAACTGCCTGGGCCGCGGCATGAGCAAGCTCATTTTGTTTTCCAACAATGAAAGTTGTGAAACAGTATTTGCCGTTAAGCGAGAATTCACCTGTTCTGATTTCGTGTGGTTCGTGTTCTGTTCTTGGTTGGTATGTATTTGTTTGTGTTTGTGGTTGCGCGACTTGTTCAAAAAGTGTAACGATTTGTGGATTTTGTGATTTTGCCTCAACTCGATAATTTAATTGTTTGACGGATCCGCTCGTGAGGTCTTGAAGAGCTTGCAGAATTTCTTTTGTGTGTTTTTTTTCAAGCCAGGCTTTTGTGAAAAGATTTGGCACTCCAATTATTACCGTGTTTTCACGAATTTCAGAAATAAATGTCTGTTTAAACCAAGTTGTAAAATTGGCTTTGCTAAGTGAAAGTTCAAATCCACCAAGCACAGCTTGCCAAAGTTCGTTTGTGTTCATACGGCTGACAGTTTAAACTAATTGTCCACATGTGGGCAAGTGGTAAAAATGTTATCAAATGAGTTGATTTATTGTGGACAAGATGTTAGTATTTATTTACAGTTATTTTATATGCCAAAACGAACACATCAGCCCAAAAAACGTCAGCGCGCAAAGGTTCACGGATTTCGTGCCCGCATGAAATCATCAACCGGTCAGACTGTTCTAAAACGTCGCCGCGCAAAAGGAAGAAAACGTTTAAGTGTAAGCGATAAATAGAAAGTATGCTCTCAAAAGAGCATCGGCTTAGAAACGACAAAGATATAAAAACGCTTTTTGCAAAAGGCAAAGGCGTTTTTGGTTTTAATGTAAATATAAAATATCGGCCGAACGGTTTGCAGATTTCGCGTTTTGCAGTTGTTGTTGGAACAAAAGTATCAAAAAAAGCAGTTGTGAGAAATCGTTTGAAAAGACAAATTCGCGCAATCGTTTTCAAACATCTTAAAAATTTTCGTCCAGGATTTGATGTTGTGTTTATGCCAAAAAAAGAAGCGATTGGCGGAAAAAGTTTGAAGTTTGAAGAAGAGGTTTTGCGCAACTTGAAACAAAAAACGCGAATTTTGAAGGCATCGTATTATTAAACCGGACTTTAGACGGCGCGGATACAGATGAGATGCGAAGTTCTGCAGTGAAGAAAAACCGCAAATGTATCTGTAGATACATTGAGGATTTTTCTTCACGAAGAACAAGCAGATCGCTGTATACGCGAATAGATAAGTCCTGTTTAATAATATGATGCCTATAATTATGAAATTCAGCGTTTTTTTCAAAAATCTTGTTTTGTTTACGATCAGGAGTTATCAAAAGACTTTTTCTTTCGATCATGGGTTTGTTCGATATTTTTACCCGGACGGGTTTTGTAGGTTTTATCCAACTTGTTCAGAATACGGTTATCAAGCGATCAATAGGTATGGAGTTTTGAAAGGCGGATTGTTGACGCTCAAGCGTATTTTACGTTGCAATCCTTTTTCAAAAGGCGGCAATGATCCGGTTTTATAAATTGATTTTTATTTGTTTAATTCGTGTTGTTGTCCCACGAACAATTTCGATTGCTGTTTTCTTTATTCCAAGTTCTTCTGACAAAAGTTCAAGAATTGCGTTATTCGCCTTCCCTTTTTCTGGAGCGGCAGTAACTGAAATTTTCAGAGTATCTTCATCAACCCACTCAAGAGAATTTTTCCGCGCATTTGGTTTTGCATAAACCGTAAGAATCATATTTTCACCATTTTTTGTTTGAGTAATGTTATTACTTTTCTGTTTCTTAGCATTTGCTCGGCGTATTCTCTGAAAGACGGTTCATAAATACGTTTTTTAGATTCCTGATCTTCATAATGATCAGCAATTCGATCAAGTTCAGCATCAATTTCCTTTTCTTCAACTTGAATTTTTTCTTTTTCTGCAACTGCACGCAGAGCAAGCGCGACTTTAATTCTTGTAATAGCTTGCGGAGTAAAATCAATCTTGAGTTGCGAAAGCGTTTTTTTCAAATTTGATACGTAAGTTTCAAACTCGACTCCTTGAGACTCCACATTTCTTTTCAATTCTTCGATCATTCTGTTTATTTCTTCGTTCAAAAGCAAGTCAGGAATTTCCTCAAATTGAGATTTTTTTGAAACAAGCTCCAAAACTTCTTTTTCTTGTCTTGATTGTTCTTCGAGTTCTTTTTCTTCCTTCATGTTTTTTTCAATCATTTCACGGAGATCTGATAAATCTTTCATTCCAAGCGAAGTTGCGAACACGTCATCAATAGTTGTAGGTTCAAGATTATAAATTTCTTTGATTGTAATATCAAAATCAACATCACTTCCAGCCAGCATTTTTTGAACATGCTCTTTTGGAAATGGAAGTGTGAATGTCTTTTGTTCGCCCTCTTTCATTCCAATTAATTTTTCTTTAAGACCTGGGATGTAATAATCTTCAGTCAAATAAATTGCATGATTTGGAGACTGCCCTCCCTCAATCGCAACACCACCCTTTTTGATATTCATGGAAAGCACAACTTTATCTTTCGCTCCTACTTCTGCGGTGGACTGCGCGCGAATTTCTTTTGTTTGCATTCGCTGGATATCACGAATAGCCAGATCAATGTCTTTTTGTGTAATTTCAGCCGGTTTTGCATCAACTGAAAGTTTTGTGTAATCAGTGAGCGAAAGCACTTTTGGCATTCGTGTAACCTCGGCTGTAAAAATAATATCGTTTCCAGGCGCCAATTTTTCAACATCAATTTTTGGAGAGCCGACAGTTTCGATATTGTTCGCAAGGACTGCTTCAACAAATGATTTTCTAATGATAGACTCAAGCGCTTCTTCCAAAATTTTCATGTCCCCAAAACGCTGTTTTACAATTTCAAAACTTGCCATTCCAGGACGAAAACCAGAAATTGGAGTTTGTTTAGAAAGCCGTTTTGCCGCTTCTTCAAGATACGGTCGCGCCTCTTCTTGAGTAACAGTGAAGGTTAGTTTTACTAGTGCTTTCTCTTTTTCATCGATTTTGATTTGAGTCATAACGGCTAATAGCTAACGGCTAAAGGCTTAACTGACGGCTAAAGGCTAACGGCTAAATGCTTTTTTGTCAATGAAAAAACAGCCCAAGAGGGCTGTAAGAGTTAGAAGTACGGATATTAGGCCTTCTTTACCTCGAACCTACTCCTCCATCCTTCGAGAGCGCGTGAGGCAGACTTCTGAAGTTCGTTGATATGAGCAAAGATATCGGCCACCTGCCTGCGAGTCACGTCGCCATCATCGAGCTTTTCGAGGAGGGACCTGATCAATGCCGCGTTTTTGGAGCCCATAGACTTGTAGGCTGTGGTGAGCTGTCTCTGTACATCTGCAACCCCCTGCTTGTGCTTCCGGCGCTTGCCAGAGAGGTGGTCTTTGAGGGTTTCAGGATCCACACCGTGCTTTTCAGCGGCCTGCGCGATCGTGAGTCCGCCGTCCGTAACTGCGGATGCGGCTTTCATGAGTTGCTTTCTTGCGGACTTGGACTTCACAGATTTGACGTAAATGCGCGTCATGCCTGGCGGAAGACTGAGAAGTTCGCTGATGCGTTTGATCGACTCTCCCTTATCGATGAGCAACATGACAGTGTGCTCGGTGTCTTCTGGTGTGGGCGGAAGAGATCCGCCAGCGTTGGCTCGATACGCGTAGCCGATCATTTCGACCTCGGACTCGAATTCAAGAACCCGAACGTCGATCTCATTCATACCCGCCAGTTCGTAGCCTTCCTTGCGGTGACGGCCATCGACAACGACGTTCAGAATTCCGTCACAATCAGTTACCTCGATCGGGGTCCTCATCGTAACACCGTTCGCGATGAGCTGGCCCAAGTACAGCGCATGTTCTGTGTCGAGTTCTCGGCGCACAAACAGATTCATCTGCAGGTCAGACAATCTGACCCTGCGCATTCCCGAATCTTTCATTCCTCATTGCTCCCTTCTGTTGCTGGTTGCTTCATCGGACGGATTTACGTACCGTCCGACCAAAGCGCGCCACCCGGCACGCTTTTTTCTCACTCTCGATAGAACCACCATTGTTCCAGGGTCTGGTAGATCATCTTCTTGCCAAACATTTCGGTCAAGCGAGAAAGTGATTATTGAATCAAGTTCTTCACACCGAGCGACAACGTATGGTCCGTGTTTGCCGTTTTGGATGATCTTCTCAACGACAGCTTGATATTTTCTGTTATGTGTCATCAGCTGTCTCCTTTCAGCTTCGCGTTCTTGTCATTCAAAAGGTTCAAGAGTTTGACGATCGTTTCTGTGAGTGATGGAACGTTAACAGAGTCAAGTTCACTACTCGTGGAATGTTCATCTTCAAGCAGTGCTATCAAGGCCTCCATAATATAGATCATTGCCGTGAATCGTTTTGGAGAGATCGCTTGAGGATCCTGTCCTTGAGTTTCTGTTCTCGGATGTCTTCCACTTGGAAGATCCAGACGATATATTTTTCGAGCATTCACTTTTGCTTGATCGAGTTCTTCCCTTTTTGCTTTCCACGTTTCCCA
>JACQXU010000012.1 GCA_016208545.1 Candidatus Uhrbacteria bacterium
CCGAAAACAAAAAAAGAGACGCAAAAATCCCCGCAAAAAAAACAAAGAAGTAAAAAGTTAACGAAAGTTAGTCAAGATTAACATTGTTTGACTGATTTTCATTAATTTTTTATCAAAGTCGCCTTTTGGCGACAGTCCCATCAATGAACCAAATTTCAACATTTTTCGCGCTGTAAGATGATCAATTTGGCGGCCAACAATAAATTCAACAATCATGCTGATAACAACAATCACGGCTGTCACAAAACCAACTTCCAAATAATTTCCACGAAAAACGGAAAACAAAAAAATAGGCCATACAATTACACCGACAATATTTTCCGCGCCAAGCGCCGCCATTGAAAGCGTCATTGCAATATATTTTTTTGAAAAAAGTTTTCGGCAACTTTCAAAATAACCAAACTCATAAGTCACTTTATATTTTGAAACGAAAAAAAGTGGAATAACAGAAGCAACTGTGAGAATAAGTCCGACAAAAAAATTCATCTCATAACCAAAACGTGTCAAAATAAACGCGGCCGCAATAGGAGTCAGAATACTGATTGCTTCCTGCAAACCGTAGTACATTCCAAGTTGTTTGCCTCTGTGACTTGCGTCTGAAAATTTTGCAAAATCGATGTGATACGGCGACCAATAAAAAACTCCATCAAGCATAAGTCCTCCAATTCCAAGCGCCATTAACACAAATGGATTTATTGAACTTCCGTGATCAAGCAGAAAAAACATCCAATAAAAAATAACAAGACCGAGCGTCCCAATCACCATACTCGCAACAAGTCCTGTTCGAGAAAAAATTTTAGCTGCTGGAACGTAAAATGGAAGTTTGAACGCAAAATTGATTGCAAACCAAGCAAGAACAAACGGAAGCGACAAGCCAAAAAATTCAAAAATGTAAATTGGAAGAAAAACTCCAACAATGCTCGAGCCAATAAATGCGATCATTCGGTTTGATGCAAGTGTTGGCAAAGCCGAAAGATGAGCAAAAGAACGTTTGTGAGCTGGTTGGATAGACATATTGCGTATTATACACCGCCTTGACACTCTCTGGTTTATGCGATAAATTACTGCCGTAATTCATTTTTCGCGACAACTCAGTAAAGGGATGAGCGCCTTTTCTTGGTTGTACGCATATTCAACTCTTATGCTCAATATTAAGAAAAAACAAAAAATCATTGAAAAGTTTCGAACACATTCGTCCGACACAGGTTCTCCGCAAGTTCAGATCGCAATTTTAACTTCTGAAATCGAAGAACTCACAAAGCACATGCGGGATCACAAAAAAGATTTTTCCTCCCGTCGCGGACTTATCAAAAAAGTCAACGAACGCCGACGTTTGCTGAAATATCTCGAACGCGAAGACGAAAAAACATTTTTAAAAATCAAAAAAGATTTAGATTTGAAGTAGGGTTTTCGATTTTATGTTCAAACACAAAGACCAGCGGGTCGGAGTTTTTATCGACACGCAAAACATGTATTACAGCGCTCGTCATCTTTTTCAGCGCAAAGTTAATTTCAAAAGCATTGTTGAAGATGCTGTCGCGGGTCGCCGTCTTATTCGAGCTCTTGCGTACGTTGTCAAAACAAAAACAGCCGATGAACAGCCATTTTTCGACGCTTTACAAAAATCCGGCATTGAAACTCGCGAAAAAGATTTAATGGAATACGCATCCGGCCACAAAAAAGCAGATTGGGATGTTGGACTTGCAATAGACGCGGTTCAAATGCTCGACATTCTCGACGTTATTGTGATTGTTTCAGGGGATGGAGATTATCTGCCGCTTGTCGAACACATCCAAAGCCGCGGCAGAATTGCAGAGGTGATGGCGTTTGGTGAAACAACATCGTCAAGTCTTGTAAATTACGTTGATGACTATATTGATCTTTCTCAAAATAAAAAACGATATTTGATTGGGCCGATTGTTAAAGCAGATGGAAAAGATGAAATTGAAGAAGAAAAAGATGAAGAGGAAGATGGAGGATTTTTTATGGAACCTCCAAAAGACGATCAAGTCGAGTCGAGAACCAGAAGATTAGAATTTTAATTATCACTATGACACAGAAAAACTCGTTTCAAACACAGTGGGGAGGAAAAACATTAACTATTGAGGTTGGCAAATACGCAAATCAAGCCGGAGGATCTTGCGTTGTGCAATATGGCGACACTGTCGTGCTTGTTGCCGCAACAATGAGCAGTGAAGTTCGTGAAAACATGGGATTTTTTCCGCTCACTGTTTAATTTGAAGAAAAACTTTACGCCGCAGGCCGCATAAAAGGCAGTCGTTTTATTAAAAAAGAAGGACGTCCAGTTCTTTCCGCGCGTTTCATTGATCGCGCAATTCGCCCTCTATTTGATGATCACATTCGAAATGAAGTCCAGGTCGTTGTTACAACTCTTGCGTTTGATGGCGAAAACGATCCTGATGTTTTGGGACTCATTGGCGCAAGTTGCGCACTTCATATTAGTGATATCCCATGGAATGGCCCAATCGGTTGTATTCGTGTTGGACAAATCGAAGGTGAATGGGTGATAAATCCAAGTTATTCTGCGCGCGACAAATCAATTCTTGATCTTGCTGTTGCAGGAACAAAAGAAAAAATAATAATGGTCGAAGCTGGCGCAAACGAGGCTCCTGAAGAAACAGTTCTCGAAGGATTTTGGTTTGGTCAAAAACACATTGATGCGCCTATTAAACTTATTGAAGAAGTCCGTGCGGCTGTTGGAAAAGAAAAACGAAAAGTTGCCATTCAAAAAACAGAAGAAGAAAAAGAAGTCGAGGCACTTTCAGAATCGTTTTTAGTCGAACAAATCAATAAATTATTTTTCGGAACTCCCAAAGCTACAAAATCAGAGCGCAATGAACAAAAACAAATTCTAAAAAACAATCTTAAAACATTCCTGATTGAAAAAGGTGTTAAACCAGAACTACTTCACATTGGAACAGATCTCGCACTTGAAGTTCTTGAACGAGAAGTTTCAAAATCAATTCTTAAAGAGAGTAAACGAGTTGATGGACGTACGCTTACACAAATTCGTCCGCTTTTTTCAGAAATCTCGGTTCTTCCTCGAGTTCACGGAAGCGGACATTTTATGCGAGGAGAAACTCAAGTTTTGACAGTTATCACACTTGGAGCTCCTGGCGATCAGCAAACACTCGACGGAATGGAACTTGTTGGTACAAAGCGTTTCTTTCATCACTATAATTTTCCTCCATATTCGGTTGGTGAAGTGAAACCGATGCGCGGACCGTCGCGTCGTGATATTGGTCACGGAGCTTTGGCAGAAAAAGCGCTTCAACCGATGTTGCCTGACAAAGAAAAATTTCCGTACACAATTCGAGCTGTTTCTGAAGTTTTCGGTTCAAATGGTTCAAGCTCAATGGGATCAACTTGCGGAGCAACTTTGGCGCTTATGGACGCTGGAGTTCCAATTAAAGCTCCTGTTGCTGGAATCGCAATGGGTCTTGCAACTGACGAAAAAGGAAATTGGAAAGTCATCACAGATCTTCAAGATTTGGAAGATGGAAAAGGTGGAATGGATTTTAAAATAGCTGGATCAAAAACTGGAATCACAGCGATCCAGATGGACACTAAAACAGATGGTTTGACTCGAGAAATGATTGAGACAACGATCAAACAGGCGAAAGAAGCTCGTTTGGAAGTTTTAGATGTAATAACTGCAGTGATTTCCGAACCTCGGCCAGAACTTTCACCTTTCGCGCCTCGAATTATTGTAATGCACATCAGTCCAGAACTCATCGGAAGTGTAATTGGGCCAAGCGGAAAAACAATTAATGAAATTATCTCAACAACAAATGTTCAAGCAATTGACATTGAAGATGATGGACTTGTGATGATCACATCAACCGACGCGCAAGGCGCAATAAAAGCGCAAAGTATTATCGAACAACTCACTCGACAAGTTGTAGTTGGAGAAATTTACAAGGGAAAAGTTACTCGAATTATGGATTTTGGAGCGATTGTGGAATTTCTGCCAAAGAAAGACGGAATGGTGCATGTGAGCAATATGGCGCCTTGGCGTGTTGACAAAGTCAGTGATATTGTCAAAATGGGAGATGAAGTAACAGTAAAAGTCATGGATTTGACTCCCGACGGCAAAATCAGTTTGTCAATGAAAGATGCCCCGGGAAATGTGTATCCAGAGCGACCAGCGCACAGTGATCGTCCATCTCCTCCTCATGATAAAAGGCCTCGAAAACCTTTTAGACCATTCAACAGAAAGCCATGAGCGCGCGACTTCACATTCCACTTACACATCACCAAAAAACAACCAGCCGACCTCGGTGGGTTGTTTGGCTTTTGAGCGCATTTATTTTGATTTCTGTTTTGTTTTTTATGCACGTTTCAACACTTTGGTTTACTAGAAACACAGTTTTTGTGGCCGCACCAGAGGGAACGCAATTTGCGATTCAGCTAAATCTAAACCAAAAAACACTTCCTGCTATTTCAAAAATACTTGATACAATTCCACTAATTTCAAACAGACATTTTACACTTAAAGATGTCCAATCGTTCACAAAAGGCGAAATCGGCTGGTTTTTTAGTGAAGATGGTCAAAGCTCTCTCGCAATTCGTGCTAAAAAAACCGATCTACCGTCAAAAATTTTGGATGCAAACCAAATTATAGTTCAACAAGTCGGACAAAATGTGTTTTTGTTGACTGATAAACTCCAGCCGGTGAGCGGAATAAAATCGCGACGTTCATTTTCGAGTTTTATTCCATCTTTCAAGCAAAAACTCGGTCAATACTACGAACAAGGCCAAAAAATAAGAAACATCTACACAAACAAAGAAGGAATTACAATTCCGCTTTCAAACAAATCAGTAAAAAATATTTTTGACATAAAAGACCTTCAAGAAAACACCTATATCGCTATTAAAACTCCTGTTGTTTCTGCAATGTCAATTGATATTTATCAATCGCTCTTCCCAGATACTGATCTTTTTCGTTCATTTTTTACAGAAAATGGTTTTATTTTGATGAAAGATATTGAAAATCCAAAATTTCTCATTGTGTCGGAGGCTAAAATGGAGGAAAAGAAGCGTATTGAGTTTTTGCAAACAGCGATCGCGCTTAAAAATCCGACAATTATAACAAAAACATTGCCTGATAATACGCAAACACAAGAACTTGTTTCAGATCCAAGCCTAATTTCAGTTGAAGAAAAAATAATCGAGGGGAAAGAATTTCTAAGAGTCTCAAACAATCAAGAATCGCTTTTTGAAAGCAAATCAGAACAGATAATTCTTTCAAATGATGAAGAAACAATTAGGAATTGGCTTAAAAAAGATGATAAACAAAAAATGTTGAAGTTTTGTAACGCAAATGTTGCATTTATCTCACTTAGTGAACTAATTAAAACAAATTCCTTCACAACGCAATTTTATACAAACGATACTCTAAGATTTTTAGCGTCGCGTTTTTCCGTTGCTTCAATTGAAAAAGGCTGGAATTCAACTAAATTCCATTTGTGTTATTAATTGTGGATAACTTATTAATAACTAACTGAAACTGTGGATAACTTATTAAGAAAATTAGTCTCCTTGAACACATAGTTAGATCAAGTTCTAAATTTTTAGCTAAACCAAGCCCTTATTTCTGTATTGATTATTTTCAAAAATTTTGGTATGATGTAAATGCGATGAAAGTTTATCGCTTCGTTCTTTATACACATTCTTGGGAGGTTTTCCGAAAGCATTTTTGCAAGTGTCCCACGCTTGCTGTCGCTATTCGGAAAACGTCTCACCGCTCTACTGTTCTGATTGAAAAATAAAAACAAAAACGAAATACGTCTAGGTTAGACCGCAATGATATGGATTCTCTGAATCCATCGCGAGTAAAACCATTGAATGGTAGATATGTTGTGAACTTCGAGGGTGAAAGTGTGTTCAAAGGGCGTCGAGTCCTGCTGGTCATAATTTGAGCAGTAGAACCCGACGCCTGTCGAACCGAATTCCTCTCCAACGCTAGGGCATAGCCGAAAAACACATATATATGTTAATCGCGGCTTTTGCCCTTCTTCTTTTTTAAGGATCTCTTTTAAAATTCGCGATCTTTCGTTTCACGGGCACCCTGGCATCTCTTCAACGTACACTTCGGTACGTTTTCAGAGCTATAGTCATCACATTATGAAATGGGACTTTAGACGACTTGCATGTGGATGGGATGCGAAGTCCTGCAGAAAGATAAAACCGCAAATGTATCTTTCATAATGTGATGACTATACCAGCCCGTTCAACGAAATCTCATCGAATTTTAAAAGAGATCTCTGAAGACAATAGCTTAACTCTTTGCGCAGTTTTTGATATACTGATAAAGTAAACGGGCTTAAAAACATCGAATATGAATAAGGATTTTATCGAACAAATGAAGACAAAACTGCTTGAGGAAAAACAAAGGCTCGAAATTGAGCTCTCTAAATTTTCGCATAGAAATCCAAAAGCTGCTGAAACGGATTTTAGTGCTGATTTCCCAAACCTAGGCGACAAGGAAGATGAAAATGCTTCAGAGGTCGCACGATTTTCTGATAATCTTTCTCTTGAAGAAGAATTGGAAAAAGCTCTTCGCGACGTTGAGAGCGCTCTTGCAATGATTGAAAATGGCACTTACGGAAAATGCAAATATTGCGGACAAGAAATTGATGAGCGCCGTCTTTCAGCTCGCCCAACGTCTACTTCGTGCATTCAATGCAAAAAAACCCTGACACAAGAAGTGTGAAGTCTCAATTTTTAATTTATCTTTTGCTGATCCCTGTTGCTTTAATTGTTTTTTTAGATGAATGGATAAAATCCCGCGCTTTGCAGGTTTTTCCTGAAGACTTCACGCTCGTTTCACCAAAACTTTTTGACTTTGCCGTTCATAAAAACTATGGATTGGTGTTTGATATTCCGTTTCGGCTTGAATTCGTGGTTATCACATCAATTATAATTGGTTTTTTGCTATTGCAAATTGTTTGTAGAAACTTTTTGAAACGTCCAAAAATCACTTTCCCAGTTCTTCTAATTTTAATCGGAGCGTTTGGAAACTTCTACGATCGACTTGCTTACGGATTCACTGTTGATTACATAATCGTTCTAGGCCGAAGCGCAATCAATTTTTCTGACATGATTATTGTGCTTGGAGTTCTGTCACTGCTTTTGTTCACCCAAAAAAACGAAAAGCCAATCACTTGTTGACAAGTTTTCACAGGGGTGAAAAAATGTCAACAAAAAAATCAATATTTACCTTGACATTAAACTTTAAATGTGGTTGAATATATAGCCATCACATCCTGAAATAGGATTTATCCATCCTTGCCTGTGGCGGTCTGCTTGTCCTTCGCAAGATAAAATCCTCAATGTATCTACGGATACATTTGCGGTTTTATCTTGCTCCAGGACTTCGCATCCCATCCACA
>JACQXU010000053.1 GCA_016208545.1 Candidatus Uhrbacteria bacterium
CGCACTTAGAAAGATGAAAAATGAGTAAGATGCGCTGTTTTGGAGCGTGGAAAAATTTGAGCCGTATCTATAGATACGGAAAAAATTTCTCTCGCGAAAAACAAGCAGATTACCATTTTTCATTTTTTATGGAGTGTGGAGTCATAATGTGATGTCCATATAACAATCAAATTATGAAATTGGATTGGGAGACACTACAAAGACCAATTCTGGCGCTTTCGCCGATGGCCGACATGACTGACTCGGCGTTTTGTCGTGCTGTTCGGAAAGTCGTGGAGTCGAAATCACATAGTCATGGAGTCGAAAGCGCAGGGTTATTAACTCCAAGACTTTCCCACGACTCCAAGACTCAACGACTCATTATATTCCGCGAAATGGTTTCATCAGAAGCAGTCGTGCGAGAAAATCAAAAAACGTTTGACATGACAGCGATTCATCCGGACGAACGTCCGATCGTGCAACAATTATTTGGAAGTGATCCTGATGTTATGGCCGAGGCCGCAAGAAAAATCGAGGAAGCACATCACCCTGAAGGTTTTGATATAAACATGGGTTGTCCGGTTTATAAAATCGTTCATAATTTTAACGGCGCGGCGCTCATGAACGAACCTGAACGCTCCGCGAAAATTGTTCGTAAATTGAAAACAGCGGTTTCGGTTCCGGTGTCAGTAAAAATCAGAACTGGTTGGTCTGATCCAACACAATGTTTAGAGTTCGCTCGCGTGCTAGAAAATGCTGGAGTGGATATGATAACAGTTCACGGACGAACAAAATTGCAGGGTTACTCCGGAAAATCAGATTGGGATCGAATTTGTGAAGTTAAACAGCAGGTTTCGATTCCAGTTTTGGCAAATGGAGATATTCACACAGCGGAGTTGACATTGAAGGTGCTTGAGCAAACTGGTTGCGACGGAGTTTCGATCGCTCGTGGCGCACTTGGAAATCCTTGGATATTCAAACAAATTTGTGAAGCGCTTGACGAAAAAACACCGACTTTGGTTGAGTGGAATGAAAGAATCGAAGTGATGAAAAAACATTTTGCTCTTCACATCGAGCAATACGGTCTTCGAGGCGTTCCAACATTTCGAAAACACGTAAGCTGGTATTTGCGTGGAATCGCTGGAGCAAAAAAATATAAAGAAAAACTTCACACTGCAACATCAGTTGAAGAAGTAAATTTTATTTTGGATGAGATGATATGCCCGGTAGTACAACAATGATCTGCCTCCTGTTATGCTGTGTATTAACAAAGATTATACGACACCCTACGTAAGGAGTCGTAACAATGTAAGTCAAAAAAATACTAACAAATATAAATATCATTGTTGTCCTACCGGGTATGAAAATCGGAATTTTGATTTTTTCAAAACCTGAACTTGATCACTTCGCTGGAGTTGAACGTCTGGAAGAAGCGGCGAGAACTCTCGGACACGCAGTCGTTCGATTGTATGAGCCAAATTTTTCGCTTTGCGCAGATGAACTTTTGCTCGATGGAAAACAAATTCCGGAAGTTGATGTAATTATTTCTCGTCCAAATTTTATTGAAGAACCAAGTCTGCATTTTTATGTTGTAAACGCATTGGTTGAAAAAGGATATAAAGTTTTGAATGGCAAGCCATCTTTTGCGATCGCAAAAAATAAAATTGAACAACTGCGAATTTTTCAAAAAAATGGATTACCTTATCCAAAAAGTTTTGTAGCAAAAAAACCAGAATGCGCACTTGAAGCGGCAAAACAAATCGGTTTCCCAGTGGTGATAAAAGTTGCGTTTGGAACAATTGGAAAAGGCGTTTTTTACGCGCCAAACCAAGAAACATTTGAACCAATTGTTGAGTATTTGGCAATCCGAGATCGTAATCCAGTTATCGTGCAAGAGTTTATCAAAGAAGCTGACCGAAAAGATTTACGTGTATTTATTGTTGGAGGAAAAATTGTCGCGGCAATGGAGAGATGCGCGCCAGAAGGCGATATTCGAGCAAACGCAAGTAATGGCGGAATCGGAAAAGTTGTAGCACTTACAAAGGAAGAAAAAGAGTTGGCTTTGAGAACAGTTAATGTGTTTGATTTAGAAATTGTCGGGGTAGATTTAATTCGGTCAAACCGAGGACCGTTTGTTTTGGAAGTAAATTCAAACCCTGGATTTAGCGAACTTGAACGAGCAACAGAAATTGATGTCGCAAAAGCGATTATTCTATTTGCTACTGGAAATTGACAAGCAGGCCTAGTTGGCCTGCGAAGAACGTCGAGGACGAGGGCTAGCCCTTCTTCCGCACGACGTTGCCTCTGCCTCCGCGCCACTCCTTGCGCTTCTGACCGTGCTTCGTCATCTTGATGTGACGGATCATGCGATCGGACTTGGTGGTGCGATAATTGCACCGATCACCTGGGCAGTGGTGGCACTTCATCGCTCTTTTTTCTCCTTCCGATTCTGGGTCCGTTATCCTTCTGCGTCTCTTGCAGAATGGACAATCCAGAATATCACAATTTACAGAATTTGTCAATAATGCTAGATTTGACGAAGGAATTGTCGTATTCCGGGGTCGTCTAGCGGCAGGACATGTGCCTCTGGAGCACAGAACCGTGGTTCGAGTCCACGCCCCGGAACCAAAAAACCTTCAGAACTGGATGCATCGTGATGCATTCAATTCTGAAGGTTTTACATTTCTAATAAACTCTTACGTCATCAATGTTCCGCCGAATTCGCTCACTAACTTTTGCAAATCTTCTTCGTTTTCATGTTTTGTTTGAATGGCTTTTACTTTAATACGTCTGCCAATAACTTTTTCCAAAACATCCTCAATCACCTGCCGATTTTTATCTTTATTAACAGTTTGAACGTATAAGTCATACGCAAATCCGAGTTCGACGTGCTCGCCAGTCACTCCGCAAACTTCGCATGATTGCATAAACAATGGCAGTGAAGCATTGCACTCTTTAATCTGTTCAAAAACCTGTGGCCATTTCGCGCGAACTTCGTCTAGACTAATTACCGGAATTGTGTCGAAAACTGTTTCGTCGGTGGAGATTGCTTCGCTCACTCGCAATGACAATATAGTGGAAACCGAATCAACCCCCTGCTCATTAAAATCCTTTTTTGAAACTGACCCGCACAATTCAACAATCGTGAGTTCGATCGGAAGCTGTGGCAGATGTTCAGACCGAATTTTTGTTTTCGCTTCAAGCAATGAGGTGAGTGCCTGGCGCGTAAACGAAATATCAGACTCTGACACAGATTTTGAAAGTTGATCAAACAATCGATCGCGTAGATTCGAGATGACATCTTCTACAAACATTCTTAAATCAACACCTTGTTCAATAAATGTGTTCAAGTCAGAAATGCAGGCTTGTGTATCTTTTTCGAAAAGATGATTTAAAAAAGTATCTACTAAAACCGTTGTTGTGGCCGGAAGAACAAGTGACGCAAGCTCGATGGTAATATGTTTTTCACCCAAAGCCATTAGTTGTCCAAGTAAACTCTCCGCGTCGCGCGCACAACCAGCGCTGTGGCGAACAACCTGATCCAAAACTTCGTCGTCAACTTTTACTTCCTCTGATTTCGCAATCTCTTTCAACCGTTTTATCATTTCTTCTTTTTGAATGCGTTTGAAATCAAAACGCTGACATCGGCTGATAATCGTTTCCGGAACTTTGTGAATTTCAGTTGTTGCTAAAATAAAAATAACGTGTGCTGGCGGCTCTTCAAGCGTTTTCAAAAGCGCGTTAAACGCCGACGTTGAAAGCATGTGAACTTCATCAATGATAAACACTTTCATTTTGAGTTGATTTGGAGCAAAACGAACGCTCTTTATAATATTCTCACGAACATTCTCAACGTCTGTATTTGACGCGGCGTCTATTTCATAGATATCAAGAGAGGAGCCCGAAGTAACCTGTTCGCATGCGGCGCAAGTATTACACGGTTCGTTGTGTTTTGGTTTTTCACAATTAACAAGCTTTGCCAAAAGTCGCGCTGTTGTTGTTTTTCCAACTCCACGCGGGCCAGTAAACAAATACGCATGGGCGATACGGCCCATTTCAAATTGATTTTGAATCGTTGTTGAAACATGCGGCTGGCCGATTAAATCCTCAAACTTCTGCGGCCGGTAGGCACGGTATAGTGCAAGAGACATAATTTAACTACTCACAACACTTTCGACCGCGGCAAATGCTGAATCACCAGAACGCGGCACAACAATCACAACCTCGTCTCCTGGCATTGCTTTGAAATAAGTAACGCTTGCAGTGAGAACTTTATACACCTGATCACCGCTCATCACAACATACTCTTGTGTGGACGAATCAATCGCTAATTTTCCAATCAGTCTCCTTCGTTCAACAGGCCCGATTTGTTTGTAAACATTTGTTCCGTCAGGCTGAATTATAAGTTTTAAGATGTCTCCTTCAACCAAACGCGATTTTGAAGCGTAATTTTCTGGAACTTGATATCGAACACCGTCAGCACCTACCATTACTTCTCCATCAAATACTCCTTCAATCACTCGGCTTCCGGTTTTTCGTTCAAGTTCATTTGTCAATCCGTTGTTGTGTGTAACCAAATCAACTGATTGCCGTGTTGCTCGAGCTGAATCACCTTGTTCGAGCAACTGAATAACGTGCGTGATACTGTCACGCATTTTTTTTAGCATTTGAACTGCAAGTTGATTGCGAGTATCAGCAAACTCAACTCGATTCGCATGCGATTCAACATCTGGTTCTGGTTCGAATAGGTCAGGCATAAAAAGTCATGGAGTCAAAAGACAAAGTCATGGAGTTATGTCATTGCGAGAAGGCTGTAGGCCGCCGAAGCAATCTCATTGCTTTAACGTCTAGATACTGAGATTGCTTCGTCGTCGCTTTGCTCCTCCTCGCAATGACAGTCTTCATTGTTATCTCTCTCCCAACGGCGGCGGTTGTGGACCACGAGGTGAGGCGCCAAGCGCTGTTCGCTCAAGAATATCAGCCTCGACCAAACGACGATCTCGTCCGTATTTCAATCGTGACAATTCCTTGATTCCTTCCGCTAGTTCACGATCGCCAAGCGGCGCCGGTTCGAGTTTCATTGTGAATGGTTTGACTTGAGCGTTGTCAACAATCATTCGCACATACCAAGTAAACTTGTCAGAATTCATCAGATCATATCCGCTAAAATCTGGAGTATAAATTTTTTCAAGTGTTTCCACGTCTTCAGGACCAATGCGCGCGACATAAGTCGTTCCAACGTTTCCAAAAACAGCATCTTTAATTTTTGTGTCGTTATTTTTTACAAGCTGGCCGATGTATTGGTGAGCGATAATCAAATTCAAACGGTATTTTCGAGCTTCTGACAAAATCGTAGCGATCGAATCTGTGATGAAATTTTGAAACTCATCAATGTATAAATAAAAATCGTGACGTTGTTCTTCAGGAATATCCGCGCGCGTCAAGGCCGCCATCTGCAATTTTGAAACAATAATCATTCCGAGCAAATCAGCATTCACGTCTCCTGTTTTTCCTTTTGATAAATTAACAAGCAGAATTTTTTTGTTGTCCATAATCTCTCGAAAATCAAAACTAGAATGTGTTTGACCAATTATATTTCTCATCATTTCATTTTCAACAAAACGGCCAACTTTTGAAATCAAATATCCAAGCATTTCTGATTTATGAAAATCGCTTGTTTTTGCCATTTCATTTTCCCAAAACGAACGCACTACTGGATCTTTCACTTTCGCAACCCAACTTTTTTGAAATGCCTCATCAGAAAACATTCGCGGAATTTCCGCGATCGTCCCGGGTTGTTCCGGATCAGACATGAGAGTTAACATCACATTTCTCATGTTGTGCTCAAACATCGGACCGATCATTTCTGGTGGAAAAAGTTTATAGAAAATTGAAATCATTTCTTGCACTGCAAAATCTTTCATTGATTCATCTTTTGCTTCAAGCATATTAAGTCCCATCGGACGCTCCAAGTCTGACGGATTGAAATGCACAACATCATCCACGCGTTCACGTGGAATGTTTCCTAAAATCTGTTCAATCAAATCTCCGTGCGGATCAACAACAGCAACTCCGTGGCCGGCTTTAATATCTTGAATCGCGTATTTGGCAATTGTTTGAGACTTTCCAGAACCGGATTTTCCAATGAGATACATGTGACGTGTTCTGTCTTTTATTTTCATCCACACTGGAGTCTTGACTCCGCGATACACGTTGTATCCAAGTTCAAATTCCCCTTCTGGAAAACCGTTTGGCACGCCTGATGGAACAGAACCACTGCGTGCGCCAAGCCATTTGATATTTGGCGTTTCAGTCCATGGTAAAGGCAAATGCCACAGACTTGCCATTTCTTCTGCGTTCAAAACCATTTTATATTTTTCATCAATTGTTCGATAGATAAACTGACGAATCAATTTCTTTTTTGAACGCGGCACAGCTTTCACAAACGAATTTCCGTATTGATAAATATTGAACTGCGAAAAAGCATTCAGCATATTTTGAAGAGTCGCCTCTGCCGCAACAACTGTTTGTGAAGAAACAACAAGCCGCGCGCAAACGTTTAGTCCTGCTTTGCTTGCTTTTTCTTCAAGCCCTTTTACAACTTCCTCTTCTTGCGGAGACAAACGATAATCACGTTCTTCTTTTTCTTTTTCAGAACTTCCACCTAAACCCAATTGTTGCAAAACGGTTTTCTTTCCTTTCTTTTTTCCTTTTAGAGCATCTTCGAGACTTATGCCTTGCTGCATTCTCGAAGCCAAAGCAACTCCTCGCGCGCGCCAAGATTTATAAGCCGAGCGAACAACAAATTGAAATGCGGCTCCGTCGCCTTCCGGAACGCTTGTGAGAACATTTGTTAGAGAATTGAGTGGGTCTTTATCGAGTTTTCGAAATGTTTTTATTGAAAATGCATTCTCACGTGAAAAACGAAGATAACTTCCGACGATCACGCCTTGCGCTGAAAAAATGTTGTAGTCTTCAACTTCTTCCAAATATGCGTCAGGATACGCGGCAGAAATTTGCTGTTCAACATAACTAAGCATGTGAATCGGAACAGTGACAAAAAATTGGATTAACTTATGCTCAACAACAATTTCAAAAGCGACTTCATCCGATCGTCCAAAAAACCACTGTTTCAAACCATGTTCTGCTTTGAGCCCGCCGATCGCTGAAAAAACGGTTTCAGCGGCCGCGATTGCTTCGTGTACTTCTTCTTTTTGCGGACCACGCGCGCTTTCTTCTTCGCGGCGAAACTTTGGAAGAGTCACGAGCAATGTTCGGCTTTGAAACGTCGCGTGTTTTGCCTCGTTTGTTTTGCGCAAAAACCATCTCAATAAAAAAAGCGCACAAAAAAATAGAACTATCGAAATTGGAATCCAAATAAAATCAAAGTAATCAGAAAAATCTAACTTCTCTGGTTGTATGAGTTGCGCTTCAGGTTGTAAAAAAATCTGAATCACAAACGCAAAATTTTATCTGTTTTTATTTTTGCTTCCTGTTCAAGAAAAAATTTGTTGACACCCGGAATAATTTTAAGCCATTCACGAATAAGCAAAAAAATCTTTTTTGCGTTTATTTTCGTTTTGTGAACAATCAGCATTATCTTTGATAAAGTTTTTTCACCTTCGACTTTAAATTTCTCTTGCGTTTCTTTTGGCATTGAAAGATAAAGATCGGTTAGATCTTCCTCAAGAATAGTTTCGATTTTTTGCGCGATTGGATCAAGAGGTTTTGGAATTACAGGTGTGACTTTTGTCTGGGCCACTTCAATCTCTTGCCTCTTGCCTATTGCCTCTTCTTCTTTTTTCCCCTTTTCCTCCGCGCCTTCTTTACCCTCTCGTCCCTCTGGGCCATCTTGGACCTCTAGGCCTTTTCCTTTCTTAATCAAAATTTCCTCCGGCGCTCCTGGAGTTTCTTTTGGCTTTAGTTCTGGAAAATCAACCATAATGATAAGGATAGTTTACCACAATATAAGTCTTAAACAAAAAAACCCCTCGCATTATAAAAAAGTTCTAGCGAGAGATCCTTCGGATTCGCTCAGGATGACCCCAAAAGAGAAAATTCAGCTACATCCGCTCGTAGCTCCGCAGTTCAGACATTTATAACACGCGGCGTTGCGGACCATTATCGAACCGCACGTGTCACACGCTGGCGCGTCGGATTGATTATCAAAAGTTTTTGTTGCGTCAAACAGCTTCGGCTGTGAAATAATTTCTTCCTTTGCTTCCGTTACCTCCTTTACTTCCGTCTCAACATTGATTCCAAGTGAAATTTGCGATTCTTGCGGTAAAAATTTAATCGCAAGCCAGCGGAAAATATAATCGGTAATGGATTTGGCAATTCGAATTTGAGGATTGTTCGTGTATCCAGACGGCTCAAAACGCATGTGCACAAATTTATTTACTAAAACTTCAAGCGGAACACCGTATTGCAAACCAATTGAAATCGCAGTTGCAAAACTGTCCATAAGCCCGCTGATAACAGAACCTTCTTTTGACATTGTCATAAAAAGCTCACCCGGCGTTCCATCATCGTACAAACCAACTGTGATGTAACCTTCATGACTTCCAACTTTAAACTTGTGCGTTATGGCACGACGTTCATCAGGCAAACGACGACGACGTAGTTTGTTATCTGAAGTTACTGTAACTGTTGGCACAGTGTTTTTTTCTTCTTGCATATCCATCTTAATTTCTTGCGTCGGCTGAAGCCGGCGGCTATCTTCGTTTTCATTATTCTGCTTTTTCGCATCGCTTTCTTTCGAAGTTGTGAGCGCTTGTTGGCGTTTCGATCCATCACGATAAATTGCAATCGCTTTCAAACCAAGTTTCCATCCAGTTTGATAAACCTCGGTGATGTCTTCCGAGGTCGCGTTGTGCGGCATGTTCACAGTTTTTGAAATCGCGCCAGAAACAAACGGCTGAACAGCGGCCATCATTCGAACATGACCCATGTAATGAATTGTGCGAATTCCGTTTGTGGCCTTAAACGCACAATCAAAAACTGGCAGATGCTCTTGTTTTAGGTATGGCGCGTTTTCAATCGTGTCTGTTTTTTCAATATGCGCCAAAATTTCTTCTCGCTCTTTTTGTGAATATCCAAGCCTTGTAAGCGCTTCTGGAACTGTGTTATTGACGATTTTCAACATTCCGCCGCCGACAAGCCATTTGTATTTTACAAGCGCGATGTCAGGCTCGACTCCAGTTGTATCACAATCCATTAAAAATGAAATAGTGCCTGTTGGAGCGATAACACTGATCTGCGCATTTCGCAAACCGTGCAAACTTCCGTGCTCGACAACATTGTCCCAACTCATGCGCGCCTCTGTTAAAAGATCAGCCGGTACTCCTTCTGGATTGATTTCGTAAGATGAATCACGGTGCATTCGCATCACTTCCAAACACGAAATTTCGTTTTGTTTGTATCCTGCAAACGTTCCAATTTTTTCAGCGATCTTTGAAGATTGAAAATAACAATGCCCGCTTTGAAGTGAAGTGATTGCGGCCGCAAAATTTCTTCCTTCATCTGAATCATATGGAACTCCGCGACTCATTAAAAACGCTCCAAGATTTGCATACCCAATTCCAAGAGGACGATAATCCAAACTATTTTGTTCAATTGCCGGAGTTGGATAAACGGAATTCCCGACGATAATTTCCATTGCGGTAATGACAATCTCATTTGCTTTTTTGAACGCGTCAACGTCAAAAATAATTTTGTCGCCAACCGACTTTCTGAACTTCATCAAATTGAGAGATGCCAAATTGCACGCACTGTCGTTTAGGAACATGTACTCTGAACAATTGTGAACAACAAGTCCGTTTGCAACAAAATGATTCGTTCGTGGTTCTGTCAAATCGAAAACGTCTTCTGATCCAATAAAAGTTAAAGATGAAAATTCATCTTCCATTTTATCTTGATAAGTTGTAACGGTTTCATTCAAAAACGCGAGATCATTCGATTTGAAACTTCGATCCAAAAAACCGATTTCTTTTTCAAAAATCAAGCGTGAAGAACAACTCACGCGCAAAGAATGCATTTGTTGAACAGGATATATTGCCCAACCACCTTTTCCATCTGGTAAACGAGATTGAAAAGATGTACGACGATTTTCATAAATTTTTGCCTTAATCCCAAAGCCGAGCAAAAGAAGCTGGACTTGTCTTAAAAGAGTTAAACTTACGGAATCAAGAGCGACATATTGTGATTTATCTCCATAATTTGCAATTGTTCCATCTGCTGTAAAAAGTCCACGTAAAATCGCGGATTGCGAATTCTTGTTCAAACTGAAAACTTCATCGGTGAATTTTTTTTCTTTTGATCCTTGATCTAACACCGCGTATTTTTTTAAGTGTTCAATTATACATCGGCTACTTGTTCCAATTCGAACTCCGGTTTGAGTTGATACAACATTACTCCATCTTGCGCCACGTCCATCTTCCGAAACAGATTGTTTATAACCGTTCATCCGAAAATTAAACATCTCAAGCATGTTTGTTTCTTCTCTCCCACCAACGACCATTGCAAATTCTTGATGTGTTTTTTTATTTGTTGAAAGACAACCGTCGCCAACAGTAAGTCCAATCATTTCAGCGACAACTTCTTCTTCGCTCTTATTTCCAAATCCAGGCTGTTTCAATTCAAGAACATCACCAGATTTCAATTCTTTTGCAGAAACATCTCCGCGATTGCTTGTAAAAACTTTGTGATCTTCTGTTAGCCGAACTGAATACCCACTTTTTGTTCGAAGTTCAAATATCTTTTTGTGTCCGGTAGTAAAAATTTTATCAACTCGTGAAGAAAGTCCGTCTTCCGCAATAATTTCAACAGAACTTCCAACCAAATCGCGCATACGTTTATATCCTGATGTTGTTGAAACAAGCGTGTCGCCAGTCACACATGGATTTGACGCGTAAATTCGATCTGTGTTTTTACATGTGTGCCATTTGTTGATTGTTGTGTCGTATTGAATTCCAGGATCGCCGCACTGCCAAGCGGCCTCTGCCATTTTATTCATTAACTCTTTTGCCTTAAACGTTTGAACAGGCGCGCCGGTTGTGACAGCGTGCGTTGTCCAATCTTCATCTTTTTCAAAAGCCTGCATGAACGAATCTGTAACTCGAACAGAATTGTTTGCGTTTTGAAAATAAACAGATGAATACGCCGCGCCATCCATTGAGCCGTCGTAACCAGCGTCCATGAGCGCCCAAGCTTTTTTTTCTTCTTCAACTTTGCATTGAATAAAATCGTTTATGTCAGGGTGATCAATATCCAAAATTACCATTTTTGCCGCGCGGCGAGTTTTGCCTCCGCTTTTGATAACGCCGGCAAAAGCATCGAGTCCTTTCATAAAAGAAACCGGGCCTGATGCTTTTCCATTACTTCCGCCAAGAAATTCTTGTTTTGATCTCAATTTTGAAAGATTGGTGCCTGTTCCGGATCCTCCTTTGAACAACATTCCTTCTGTCACACACAAATTCAAAATCGAACGCATATCATCTTCAACTGAATTGATAAAACACGCACTACACTGTTGCGGACGAGAAGTTCCGACATTACACCAAACAGGCGAGTTGAAAGCCGCCATTTGATTTACCAAAATGTAGTGAAGCTCATCTTCAAAAGCTTGAGCGTCTTCTGGAGTTGCGAAATATCCATCTTTACGGCCCCAGTTTGCGATCGTTTTTGCAACACGCGAAACAAGTTGTTTAACTGAATATTCTCGATCGTCTTTTCCAATTGTTCCGTAAAAATATTTCGAAACAACTATATTGGTTGCTGTTTGCGTCCAGCTTTTTGGAACGTCAACTCCTTTTTGTTCAAACACAACTTCGCCTTTGGATCCTGTGATCGCCGCATCGCGAGTTTCCCATTCGATTTCGTCAAATGGATGAATATTTGATTTTGTGAAACGGCGTTCAACAATAATGCCGTGGCCGTAAACGTCAGTTCTGGCTTCTGTTTGAACACCTGCTCGGTAATTTAGATATTTTTTTGCGACATGAATCAAATTGTTGTCAATAAGTGTAACATTCACAACTTCGCGCACATCAGCGAACGACGGAACACTGTGTCCATTGAAACGCTGTGTAAGACGAGTTATAACTTGGCCTGCGACTTTTTCTGCCATTTTCCCAGATTTTACTCCTGATGCCACAAGCGCTTGACGAATTGAACGCGCTAATTTATGCGGCTCAAACGCTTCTTCAGAACCATCGCGTTTGCTGATAGTTTTGACTGACGTCATAAACTGCCAAACCGCTTCGGAGATATTTTCCGAACTTGTTGCGGATTGCGTGGTTTGGGAAACGGTTTGGTTGGAAGGCATAGTGGGTAGTTGGTAGTGAGTAGTTGGTAGAAAAAAACAGCTAAAAAACAATCCCAATTGGGATCATTCTTATTCACTCCTGGGAGGTTCACACAATATCTTGTGGTTCAACTACATTTTATACCCCAACATATTGTGCGTCAAAGATATAGTTATCCACAGGAAACTCTTTAAACTTGTCATTGCGAGGAGGCCACTAGGCCGACGAAGCAATCTAAGTATCTTGTATAAAATTGCAAATTGCTTCGCTCCCTGCTGTCGCTCGCAATGACGAATGTTTCAAAACCCCATCGTGAGATTAATTTTTGGCGCTAATTGCTCTTTTTTCTCAAAATTCACAGGAATAGCACGACGACCGCGCAGACGGTCTTCATACGCAAGCGCTTTATATTTTAGCCCATATTCATAAACCGCTTTTGTAACTTTAACATCTTGCAGACAATAATCCTTGATTTTTTGAATTTCTCCTTGTTTCCACCATTCAACAGCCTGAAGACCATGACCGGACTTTCTTACGCCAACTGTCGCGGCCGCGACATCGTCAAGTTTAAGTCGAAATCCAAGAACGTTATGTATTTCCTCCAAAATATCTAAATTTAAAAAAGTCAAAAAATCGCCGCTGTAATAATTATTCATAACTGGAAAATCAAAACCCTTTGTGTTGTAGCCAATTAAACGATCAGCTTGTTCCAATCGTTTCCAAAGCAGAGGGAATTCCGTTTCTTCAAACGCTTCGTACGAATCAGTTTCGTAAAAATAACAACCAATCACGCTAATTAACAATTTATCGTGATTATATCCACCAACTTCCTGAAAAGTGTTTTGAGTTTCAATATCGAGAACGATTTCTCTGGACATAGTGGGAAAGGGAGAAAGGGGATAAGTGGTAAGGGGAAATTATTCGAGCTTCGAGGAAGAGGCGGCGGCGGTAATGGATTCGGAATATGTTGGAAACGCGTGGATCATTCCAGCGAGTTTGTCTATGATTGCGTTGAGATAAATTGCTAGCGCGACCTCGTGAATCACTTCGCCAGCGCGATTTCCGATCATGTGTCCGCCGAGAATTTTACGAGTTTTTGGATGTGCAACAAGTTTCATCATTCCATCTGATGAATGTTCTGTTACAGCGCGTCCTAGCGCCGCGATTGGATACCTTCCAACCAAAACTTTTCCGAAAGCTTCTTTCGCTTCTTTTTGCGTCATCCCAACTGACGCAACTTCCAAAGACAAAAATGTTACTCGCGAAACAACGCGTTCATCAATTTTCATCCGCGCAGTGCGTTTCTTTTTTGCCGTCAGAGCCGCGTTGTAACCTGCCACATATCCTTCGTGATGAGCAGTGTGAGTGAATTGCAAACCGCCATCAACATCGCCAGCCGCAAAAATATGCACGACTGAAGTTCGTTGTTCTTTTGTTGTGATGATAAATCCGCGTTTGTCAATCTCTACATCAATCTCTTCCAAACCAAGTCCAGCGATGTTGGCTCTTGTGCCTGCTGATAAAACAACTTGTTCAACTGCGTGCATTGTTCTGTTTACTGCGACATCAACGTGAACGCCGTAAACTCCACCGCCGCCGTTTACAACTTCAAACACATTAGCGTTTGTGATTACTTCTACACCAAGAGATTCAAGAGTCTCACGGGCCAAACCAGCGATTTCCTCGTCCTCGCGATGTAAAACCTGCGGTGCGCTCTGAATTAGAACTACGCGTGTGCCAAAAGACGCAAAAAATGTTGCAAGTTCGCAACCAACAGGTCCGCCACCGATTATCGCGATAGATTTTGGCTGGCGTTTAAGTAAAAGAGCGTCTTTCCAGCGCAAATATTTCAAAGTTTCAATACCTTTTATCGGAGGAACAAAATCAACAGTTCCGGTTGCAATTACAAAAGTTTTTCCAATTAAATTTTCTCCTTTCACTTCGATTGTGTGTTCGTCAACAAATTTAGCTTGACCGATCTTCAAAGTGATGTTGAGAGAACGAAGAATTTTTTCATAACGGTCGCCAAAAATTCCGCCGCCAGTGATTGATTTCACAACAGATTCACGATATTTAATTACAGAATCAAAATCATATGAAACAGATCCAACATTCACACCAAATTCCCTTGCGCGTCCTGCCAAACGGAAAACTGAAGCGGCTTTGAGAAGCGCTTTTGACGGAATGCAAGCGAAGTTTGGACATTCTCCGCCAAGCCGCTCTTGTTCAACAACGCAAACGCTCGCGCCTGCTTTTCGCGCCGCTTCTGCCGCTGAAAAACCAGCTGATCCGGAGCCGATTATGATTACGTCAAATGTTTGAATTTTGGGCATAAAGTTAGAAGCGAGAAGTAAGAAGTTGGAAGAAGGAGTCCTAATTTTATATTTTAATTTTTTGTTTTTTTATTCATGCTTCTTGCTTCTTTCTTCTTGCTTCTAATTATCAAACACTTCCTCCGCAACATTCCACAACCGTTCATCTCCATTCTTCTTCAACAAATACCACCATTCAGCTCCCCATAAATAAACTTCTGGTAAATTTGCCTCGTTAACAAACTCCAAATTTTTTCTAAACATTTCTGAATCAAAAGATTGATACCATTGTGAAAGCGAACGCGATTCGATCGGTTCTGGAAACCACGGCTCTGCTTGAAGTTCAGAAACAATAACTCGTTCAACAGAATTCCCAACAAATTGAGCGCGAGTAAAATAATACTCAGGTGTGAGAGGATAAATGAAATATCCAAACAAATCATTCCAAGTTAGGCGGTACATTGATATTCCTAAAATGTCTGCCGCGCGCGCTTCGTTTTTCCATGGTGAAATTTCACCGCTCACAGTAATTTGAATTGGTCGTGTTGGATCAAGTGATCGAACAAGATCAACTCTTTCCTGAAATTGAGAGAGAGTGATCGCTGAACAAATTCCAAACGGAAAAAACGGTTCGTTTTCAACTTGCCATCGTTCAATCGCTGCAGAATTTTTGTAACGATTCACAACTTGAGCGATCATTTTAAGCGCATGAGATTGCTGTTCGTTTGGATCAAGCGATTCTGCCCAATCAGGAACAAAACATTCTGGCCAGCGAGGAACTTTCGTTCCAACAACGAGCGTTAATTTTACATTATTATTTTCTGAAAACGAAATTAGATTATCAATTTCCTGCCAATCAAATTTATCCTGTTCACGTTCGATTTCTGACCAATAAACCGGTAAACGAACCGCGCGCACGCCTAAATCTTCCACAAATGCGCGATAGGATTCCTGCACATTAAGTCCAAGTTGTTTTGCGTACACTGTTGAAAAAGTGATGCTATAACGAGGTGGAGTCAGGTTAATTTTCGT
Source organism: Candidatus Uhrbacteria bacterium (assembly GCA_016208545.1). Lineage (GTDB taxonomy): Bacteria > Patescibacteriota > Patescibacteriia > UBA9934 > GWF2-40-263 > JACQXU01. The sequence goes on from JACQXU010000053.1 coordinate 15,629, forward strand.
TCCAAACCTCTGATTCATCAAAAAAAATAAAGCTAATCCTACAATAAGAAGGATGAACAAAATAAAAAGAATTGGAAAACGCTTAGGCATTTGGTTTTGGGTTTTGGGTTCTAGGTTTTGGGTTTTAGGAAATTTCTTCTCGCTTCTCACGTAAAAACGCCAGCCAACTTTCAATCAAATCAATTGTTGCCTTAAACGGAGCTTCAATAATAAAATCGAAAAAGAAAAGAAAAATGTTAACTCGAGGCGCACGCATCGCGATCCATCGTCCAGCACGAACGATCGGCAAAAACAACATATCGCCAAGAATCCCAAAAAATCCTCCGCCGCTTTCAATAACAAGATATTCCTGTCGCGTGTTGCGAATGCGCAGACCAAAATACGCGACAAGCGACAAGAAAAATAAAAAGAAAAAAATTGATAAACTGTTAAATCCGAGTGTATTCAATCCCCAAGCGATGAGTGTTACGACAGCAACAAAAACCAAAAGATACACAAAATGGAAAATCGCCCAAAGCGCTCCCCCGCCCCAAGCCCGTCGGCGCAAAGCAAACGTCGCGTCTTCTCCGATTCCCAAAAACGCGTGTGTCTCTTCCAAAATTTTTTCATTGTTTTTTTTCTTTGGAATGCGAACTGACAATCCGGCAAATGAAAGCAAAAGTGGTGGAAACAAAATGTTGACTGCTAGCGGCAGATAATCCGTCGTATGTAAAACAAAAAGTTCGTATGGATATTCAACGAGAATCGCGAGAATTGATTTTGTAAGAAGAAGGAAAAATGCGGCGCGAATGACAGTTCGAGAAAGCCGCGCTCGAAATGCGCCGTATCGCTCTTTCACAGCCGATGTTATCGCTGAATCAATTGTGTTTGTGTCGCCTGACGTTATTGCGTCAGAAAATGCCTGTGGATTGTCTTTTGCAATGTCAGCAATGAGATGAAAAACAATCGAATGACGGCGCACGAATCTATAAACAAAATCAGCCGCTTTGTGATGGATTTGCGCTTCGATTGATTCAATAACTTTTTTCAAATTCGTCGCGATTTCTTTTACAAGCGGATCGTCAGGCTGAATTGTTCGCCATGTTGGATAATAAAGCGTCAAAATTCTATAACGCAAAGTCGCACGATTTGATTTCAGAACACTGCGATGAACAGCAATGTAAAGTTGTAAATCTCGATCTGCTTCAGCGACAATACTGGTTTCCCATTGCACTCGCGATTTGAGAGTTTGATACGCACAACTTGCGAGCGATTCATCAACGCACGGCGGCGCGACAAGATATTCAATTTCTGTTGAAAGAACATCGAGCAACCATTGATAACGGAATTGACCTTCCTTTGTTTCTTCCTCAAGAGTTCCAAACATGCGTTTATATTTTTCCAAAACATTTCCTACTTCGCTGATTTTTCCTGTTGGCACTCGTTTATTTGGAAGATATTTTGCCCAAACCAATTCCTTCAAAATGTGAGACGAAAGTTTTTGCGAATCTGTTTCGCCAAGACGGCGTTTGAGAATTCGACGAATCGCGTTTCTGCGCAAAAGATGTTCTTCGTCGTACTCAAGAGTGTTTCGGACAGTTTCATACGCAGAAGCGGCAACAGAAACAGTATCAGAAACTTTAATAACGTCTTCATCTTTTAGTTCAGCCTGATCAGCTTGATTCATCTGAAGAATTGTTGAGATAAGATGCTGTAATGATTTGTCCATATTTACACAATAAGTGGTAATGCGTGCAATTCACTCTTTTGACCTAAAACAATATCCTCAATTCGATATGTTCCGTGGGTTGGAGCTTCAATATACCCGTTCCAAGCCATTCTCGCCACTCCTCCAGAAGAAATCCAGTCAAATAACCATTCATTGGTGTATTTTGGATCGTTTTGCGGCACTCCTCCGCCAACATAATCAAGCCAGATTCGATTAAACTCTTCTTGCGAGCCAATTGGCGGCGCCATTATAATTGCAATTCCTAAACCGCAATAAAATGAAAGTTCGCTCGGTTTTGTCCAAAGAATATCAGTCGTCTTTAAAAGTTTTGTGAAGCCGGAAAAATACGATTCGCGCGAATCGAACTCCGGAACATTCACCCAAGTTCCGAGAGACTTTTTCAAACCAGCATCATAAACTGCTGATCGATAAAAACTTGCGGCATCTTTTCTAACTCCAGCAACAAGATTTAGTCGAATTTTTTGTTGAGAAATTTTTCCTTTAAGACTATTCAAAATCTGAACGCCGAGTTGTCTCTGCGCTCCGGCGCCGCCGACGCTGTATGTGAGTGTAAGCGGATGTTGTTCATCTTTTTCACAGCGCATAGTTGTGAGTTCTGATTTGATAGAACGGGCGTAGCGCTCTTCAAAAATTCCTTGCGGATCAAGATTACAAAGACGAGAGCGCAAACATTTTTTGAGAGAAGTCGCATGAGCTCCTCCGATCAATTCTTTTGGAAGCGGAAAACCTGTTAAAAAAATGTTTTCATCGCGAACGCCGTAAAGTTTTAGACGTTCAACAACTCGGCCATTGCTTGCAAAATATTTTATTCTGCTTCGTTGAGGATCAATCGGCGCCCAAGTGCGGGAAATATCAGCATCAGTTGTAACACACCAAATATCGCCAGGATAATCAAAATAATCTGCCGCAAAAGCAGGAATAAAAAAAGTTGTAACAAGAGGTTTTGGATTTTTTGAAAGCTGTTCAATTAAATGTTTGCCAAGACCTTTCCGAATGGACGCGTAAATTTGTTTAAGTTGAAAATTTGGTTTTGAAAGATCGCGGCGCGGATAAAACTGCGGAATTTCCTGCCATTGATCCAAGGCCTCAAACAAAAAATTTCCTACAACTGGAATCGGTTTCATTCGTGAAATCGTTTCATAAATCTCACGGCTTTCTTTCCACAATTTCCGATCTTCGTTTGGAATTCCTTTGTAATCGTTTGCTGATAAAACTTCGCCATTTGAAAGGTCAGAAAGCGAGTACGCGGCGCGAGAATGCCCGTATCCCATGTTTACGTCAACAACCCATGCTAAATGGTTTCCATTATTTGAATGCGCATGGTTGGACATATCTTAAAAAAATGTCCGTTCTTCTGATTTAGAAATTATCTCAAACGCTTCATCGGCCGTGTCAACGATTGTAAATAATGAAAGATCTTTTTCAGCGATTGTTTTGTATGTTCCAAGCAATGTTTTTTCCATCCATTTTGTCAGACCTCCCCAATACTCTTTTCCAACACACACAATTGGCGTTGATTGCATTTTACCTGTTTGAATAAGCGTAACGATTTCAAAAAATTCATCGAGAGTTCCAAATCCACCTGGAAAAAACACGTACGCCTGCGCCGAAGCCGCAAGAATTACTCGACGAATGAAAAAATAATGAAATCCGCGGCCGCGTGTGAGATATTCATTCGCGCGTTGTTCGTTTGGAAGCTGTATATTCAAACCAAGCGAAATACCTCCGACTTTGTACGCGCCTTTGTTTCCAGCTTCCATTATTCCAGGTCCGCCGCCAGTAATAACCGTAAAACCGTATTTTCCAAGAAGCTTCCCAAGTTTTTCCGCTTCTTTATACCAACGATCGTTCTGTTTAAGCCGCGCGGATCCGAAAAACGTAACTTCACGCGAAGATTCTGACAAAAATTGAAATCCCTCGACAAACTCTGCCATGATTCTAAATATGCGCCAAGTTATTTCGTTCATTCGAGTTGGAGCTTTAACATGCTCTTTCTCGTCTGGCGCAAGTGGAAGACGACAAAAATTGTTTGGTTGGTTGTCCATAGTGGATTAGGTTTTAGGTTTTGGGTGTTGGATTTTAGGTTGGAGATATTTTAACACATTTTGTCACCGGACATCCACTTGACGTTTTTGAGGCTTAAGGTACACTATCGCCATCATTTTCACAAAACCCAACACCCAAAACCTAAAACCTAATCCACTATGTCCAAATCCTGTCTTATCACTGGCAAAAAAACCACGGTTGGAATGCATGTTTCACACTCAAAACGAAGAGTGAGGCGAAAACTGTTTGCCAATTTGCAAACACGCCGACTTTTGAATCCTGCGACAGGACGAATGGTAATGGTCACAATTTCAAACCGCGGCTTGCGTACTCTCAAAAAATGGGATCGCGAAGGAAAAAAGTATGATCTCGCCGCTTTGAAAAAAGCAGAAAAAGTAGCATAACATTAAATACACACTAAGTGAACAAGTTCACTTAGTGTGTATTTTTAAACTAAACGAAAAATAAAACCACTGTTTGTCACTGCGAGTCCTGACTCGGCGGGACGAAGCAGTCTCTGCAAACATAGAGATTGCTTCGTCGTCCAACTCCTCGCAATGACAAATATTGTTTATTTCACACGGCATTTTCGATTTTTGAAATTAACCCTCCCAAACCCGTGCCTTTTTGGGCTGAAATACAGATCGACTTTCGCTCGCCTAAACGGTGCACTAATTCACTAAGTGACGCAGACGAAATCAAATCGCTTTTGTTAAGCACTAAAATTCTTGGTTTTTGATCAACACCAAGTCGCTTCAAAATATCGTCGACAACTGAAAGTTGTTGAAAAAAATGCTTATCACTCGCGTCAGCAATGTGAAGAAGCAAATCAGAGTCAACAGCTTCAGAAAGCGTCGAAGCAAAAGCATTCAAAAGTTCTGGTGGAAGCTGTTTTATAAAACCAATTGTGTCAGAAACAAGCGCGACTTCTGCTCGTTTCGGTAAAAAAAGTTGACCAACTCGCGTGTCAAGCGTTGCAAAAAGTTCATTGGCCGCGTATTCGCGCTTGCCAGTGAGAGCATTCAAAAGCGTTGTCTTGCCAGCATTTGTGTAACCAACAATCGCAATCGTTTTGAGATTATTCCGTTTCCGCGACTCCCGTTGTAAGTTACGGCCTTTTTGATAAGTTTCCAACTTGTCTTTAATGCGACGTTCTTTTTCTTTCAAATGTCGCTTCATGCGTTCTATGTTTGTCTCACCGATTCCAACAGTTCCAATTCCACCAGCTTGACGCGAAAGTTCCATTCCCATTCCAAAAATCCTAGGACCCATGTGACGAATACTCGCGAGTTCAATTTCCAAACGAGCTTCTGTTGTTTTTGCGTGTTTTGCAAAAATTTTCAAAATCAAATCAATACGATCCCAAACTTGAATTTTGTATTTTCGCAATTGCTCTGAAAGTTCATAAGTTTGACGCGGCTTAAGTTGAGCGTTAATGATCAAAAGTGCTGCGCCAAGTTTTTTCCCCTCTTTACCAAGCTCAACTACTTTTCCAGTTCCAATATAAGTTTTTGGATGTGGCGCAAACCGTTTCTGCCATTTTTTAACAATCACAATTCCGCCGTACGTGTGTACAAGTTCTTCAAGTTCTTCCATACGATCAAGCGCATGTTCTACCAACATTTTCGGATGAATGATATCAATTAAAATCGCTTTTTGTTGGGGCATAAATAAAAAAATGACTAATTTCAAATGCCAAATGACAAATAAATGACTAATGCCAAATGACAAATTTGACATTTAATCATTGGACATTTATTTTCCGGCCTAAAGGCCGGATCCGCCCCTGGCGGAGACATTCGTCATTAGACATTTGACCTTCTAAATAAGGCGACAGTCCGATGGCCCGGAGACATAGTACAACACAGCTCTGTCTGTATCATTGAATTTTTAAAACTTATCGGTTTCAAATACTCTCCGGCCGGAGAGTATTTGAAACTTTTATTTTCTAATTATTATAAAGTGTTATACCAAAAACCGCCTCGATTCAATCGACGGGCGGTCTGGTTTTTCAAACAATTTATAGAACCGCGTCTTTGGCTTGCTTTGCAACGCGGAATTTCACCACGGTCTTTGCTGGGATCGAAATGCTCGCGCCAGTCATTGGATTTCGACCTGTGCGAGCGGCTCGCTGTTTCTTAACGAGCTTTCCAAGTCCTGGGAGATTGAATTCCCCGCTTGACTTGACCTCTTTGTAGGCCATCTCAACGAACTTGTCCCATGCGTCGGAAGCTTCTTTTTTGGAAGCTCCCATCATCTCGGCCAATGTGTTAACAAATTGGCCCTTGGTCATCTTTGCCATAATGTGTGAAAGACTTTTGCAAAAGTCTAAAACTTAAGTTTTACTGAAACCATATTAGCAGGTAATGTCAAAAAAGGCAAGAGAAATCAACAAAAACTGTCAATCTTTATGCACAGCAAACCATTCGTCAGCTTTTTGAATGTCAACTTTGATCATTTTTGCCATTTCTTCTTCACCAGGAAATGGCACTAAATCCCTTAATTTATCGCATAAAATGACGTCTAAACGCTTTCCAGTCAAGTTTATACCGTCTTGATGAAGTAAATGGACTTCCATCTTAAGACGATAGCCCGTTCGCCCATCATTTATGCAAATTAGCGATGGAAAACGTCCGCCTTCAAATTCTGTGTGTCCAACATAAACCCCGAGCGCAGGGATAACTGCGCCTTGTTCGACAGCGATATTGGCCGTTGGACAGCCCATTTTCGTCGCCATTCCCTCCCCTTTTTCAACTCGACCACAAAAACACAATTCACGCATACCCGGTAGTACAACAATGATATTAACATTTGTTAGTGTTTCTTTGACTGACATCGTTACGATTCCTTGCGTAGGGAGTCGCACAATCTTTGTTTACGCTCGGAAGAACAGGAGACAGATCATTGTTGTCCTACCGGGCATACTTATTTAATCTAACAAATTTCAAAATTTTGGCAATACCTACGCAGGCTGAAGCCTACGGCTACCACTAATCTCAAAAATTTTCTTTAATATAACTCAACGCACTTTTTAGAACAGGAATCATGTCAGGATAACTCGATTGTTTAATGACAGAATTGATCAACACCCACTTTGCGTCAAGCACATGTTCTTTAGGATCAGGATGTAAATTCGCGTTGCCTGGTGTTTCAAAAAGAAAAAAATGAATATCTTTGTGAATCAACTTTCCTTTTTTATTAAATTGATCACGAAACCAAATATCAATCTTCCCGAGTTCTTCAATCAAACGAATTTGCTCGAGCCCAAGTTCTTCAAGCGTCTCACGCGCGGCCGCTTCTTCAAGCTCTTCACCATTTTCAACATGGCCTTTTGGAAATGTCCAATTGCCGTATGAATCTTTCATCATTGCGATCAATAATCGATTCTTCGAACGCTTCAAAACAATTCCACCTGCTGATTCTTCGTGTTCTACTGGTTCACGGCGTTTAATTTTCTGTTTCTGGCTCAACATAGGTGCCCAAAATAATTTGAATTGCAACGTCAAGTTGTGGGTCAATGCCTTGTTTGAATTGTTCAAGCGTGTACGGAACAATAATATCTGGCGATATTCCTGTTTCGTGAATGCTTCGGCCTTTTGGTGTGTACCAAGTTGCTGTCGTAACTTTCACTGCTGATCCGTCCTCGAGCTCTCGATAATCCTGAACAGAACCTTTGCCGAATGTTTGCGTTCCGACGAGTTTTGCGACTTCGTAATCCTGCAAAGCGCCAGCAACGATTTCAGAACCGGACGCACTTCCGCCATTTACTAAAACAACGGTTGGAATTCCAGTAAGTCGAGGAGCGCTCATACCATTAAACGGCTGCGCTTTTTCTTGAGATTTTTCAATCACGATTGGTTTATATCCAATCCATGCTGACGCAACGTCCATTGCGGAAGTCAAAAGCCCGCCAGGATTGCTTCGCAAATCCAAAATAATTCCGCGGACGTTGTTTGTTAGAGTCTCTTGAATCGCGTCCAAAAAAAGTCCTGAAGTGTCGTTGTTGAACGTTGAAATGGAAATGCGCATTATGTTGTTATCATCAATTTTCCATTTTACAGAATCAATTACGATTTTTTCGCGTGTTACAATCACTTCCGAAAGTGTGTCTAAACCATTTCGGCTGACTGAAAGTTTGACTTGAGTTCCTTCATCACCGCGAATTTTTGAAACAGCTTCGTCAACACTCATGCCAAGAGTTTCAACTCCATCAATCATAACTATCCAATCTCCAGGCTGAAGACCTGCGCGCGCGGCTGGCGCATCATCAATTGGAGCCACGATAACTAATTTTTCATCACGAATTCCAATTTCGGCACCAATTCCGCTAAACGATCCTTCAAGATTGGAAATAAACTCTTGCGCTTCCTCTGGATCAAAATAAACTGAATACGGATCATCTAATCCTTCAAGGATCCCTTTGAGCGCGCCGTAATATAAATCTTCGTCAGAAACAGGTTGTTTGTGGAAAGAAGTTTTTGCGAAATTCCAAACGTCCCAAAATTGATCAAAATCCAAATCGCTCGTGCCAACGACTTGCTCTTCACCTTTGGAAGTAGGTTCTTGCGTAGAATGAGCGTCTCCGACAAAATATCCAATCACAAACGAAAACACGATGAGAAACGCGCCGAAAAGAAAAAGAAATGTGTGTGGAATGTTCTTTTTTGGAAAAAAAATGGAGGACATGATAAAAAGTAGTATAGTATAAAAGTAGTAAAGTAGTAAAGTGTATGCATAAATTTTGGCGGCCATTATTATTCTTCATATTTGTCGCGGCGTTTTTGGCAAGCGCTCCGGCGGTTGTATTGTACACAGCCGGTTATCGTTTTCAGTTTGGATCGAACCGAATAGTGCAAACCGGCGTTTTGAACATAAATTCTTTCCCGCGTGGCGCTTCAATTTTTATTGATGATAAGGAACAAAAAAATCAAACACCAGCAGTGATTGATGATGTGATGCCTGGAGAACGAATTGTGAGAGTTCAAAAAGACGGTTACTCTTCTTGGCAAAAAACTCTCAAAGTACAAAGTAAGCAAAGCACATTTGCAACAAACGTTATTTTGTTTTTAATTCAAGATCCTGAATCGTCCACTATCACGCTTCCAACAGAACTTGTTATTCATCCAACAACAAAACAATGGGCCTATATCACAAATGATGGTTCATTGGTTGAAGTTTGGACGCAGGAAAATTTCGAAGCACAGCCCAAATCACTTTTACGTATTGCGGCTCAAAAATCTAAAATATATTCGATCGAGTGGACACAAAACAACAGTGAACTTTTATTTATTGAAACATTCGGAACAAAACAAGCTAAAACAATTTTGAATGTACAAACAGGCGAACAAAAATCATTTGATGAAAAATTAAATCCGATTGAAATTCAAAATCTATCCGACAGAAGTGTTCTTTCTTACAAAAATGAAAATGGAGTTGCAACAATCATCGCGTATTTGCCGCTTGGATCATATTCTTTTGCTAATTCACCTCCACAATATATTTTGCTCTCTGACAAAACGCGAGAACGAATAATTTTAATTGATCAAACGCAAACGCAAGAACCAATTTTGCTAAACGCATCTGCCAATCAATGGAGTTGGTCGAAAGGTGGCGACGAATTGTTGTTGAGCGACGGATTTGATGTAACTATTTATTTACCTATATCTCACAAACAAGAGACAATAACTCGCGTGAGCGACCCAATCCACGAATTAAAATTGTATGAAAAAGGATTTTTGGCGGTTTTTGCA
>JACQXU010000055.1 GCA_016208545.1 Candidatus Uhrbacteria bacterium
ATGTGCTAAATGAGTGCTCAACACATGCCGATCTCTTCCTTACTCTGCGACAACGAATTGAATATGCTGCAGAGCATCCGAACCAAGAAAAAAAGCAAACCGGATTGGAAGAGAGCCCAAGCGTTTCCAGAACCTTTGGAAAAACACGCGTGCAATTGGGCGATGTGCTGGAAGATGAATCAAACGGAACACAGCACGTCGTGTTCGGTTTCTACGCTCGAAGCGACGGAAAAATCTGCAACTTCGTCAGATTTGAGGACGCTGAAAACCCTGTTCGAATCAGCGACGGAGCTGGGCTCACAGACTTTAAGCTGGTAAAACAGCCAGAGAAAGCTATCGCTCACAGAATCGAGTGCGAAGGTCTGACTATCGAAAAAGGAACAGCCTTTTTGGTCTGTGATCAGACAGACTTGCCGTTTCTCACAGCCAACAAGAGTTATCGCATTACGGAACTTGATGTGGATGACGATGGGGACGTATGCGTCAAAATCGCAGAGGTGAAACAAAAATTCTACATCACAAGCGACCGAGGAAAACTCTTCCCGTCTGTCAGAATCCTCATTCCACGTCTGAATAACAATAGTTTCTATCTCGAACAAAGAACGATCTCTGTTGGAGAGTATGTTCGAGTGAAGGAAGGCGCGAGCGTAATTCGAGGTAAAACCTTGAAGATCGCTGGCCTCGAGCAAGAAGGCAAAACATTCTACGTCATATTTGAGGAACGCAAAGAGCGTTTTACTCTGTGCGACCAAAGCGAGTTCACCACTGTTTGCGAGCCTGTCGCGTACGAATTCACACCTGAAAAAGTGGTGTTTGAAAACCATGTGATTGATCTTAAAACTCGCGACGGCTTACTTGTCACAGAGCCCGACCTCCAACTTCGTTACGGTTCATTCTACAGCGTGGATAGATTAGTGAAACCGAAAAGAGAAGACTCACATCCAACGGACGTTGACATGTTGATCAAATATGGAAACGAACCGCTTCCGGTTATTCAGAACGCACAATGGGTTTTTCCTGATAGATATGTGCCAGCCGCTTCTCTCTTTCAAGCGGGTGTTCTCACACTTAAGGCAGGAGAGAAACTCATCTGCAATAAACGCTGTGGCCCAGTCAAAAAAGACGAACAAGTTACGATTCTGTGTTTTGACACAGCTATTGTTCTAACAGACGGACGTACAATTGATCTCACACGTTCTGCCTTGCGTGCATTCAAAAAAGAAAACGGAAAGGACTTCAGCAGGGAAGAAATCCTAGAACTTCCAGCGCCTCCAATGTCAAACAAAAAAATACAACTGCAAGATCGAGTTGTATATAATGGCAGTTGTGGTGACGAAAAAGTGATCGGCACAGTTGTGGATGCGCGTGAAGATGAGTTCTATGTGAAGTTTGACAATTCGCAACAGGACGGCGAAGAACCAATTGTGGAAGATGATTGGTTCTCTGCCGAAGATCTAAAACGTCACGATGACACAAAGACCGTCGAGACAAAAACGCGATTCAATTTCATAGACGAAACGCGTGGAATACGCAAAAACGGCAAAGTCGTTCCAATCAGTGAAGAACTGCTGAAAGAACGAGCTAGGATGGAAAATCCGTCAAAAAGCGCGCAAATAGCCGAAGACTATAATGGTTCTCCAATTCGTATCGGAGATTTCGTTGTTCCGGTCAATATTACATGGCTCCAACACATGAGCCAAGAGTGCTTAGGTGTTCCAATGCTGGTCGTGCATCGTGCTAAGAGTTACTTAAATCCATACTTCCTTTACCTCTTGGCTGAATCTCGATTCAACCCTAAAACTTGCTTAAATTCTCAAACGTACGGCTATAACACTCTATCTCAAACAGACAAAGATCGGATCAATAGGTTTTTCCCGAATGAACCAAATGACTGCGAACGGCTGGAGTTTGTTAAAATTCCTAAACCGAAAGCAGGAAACACAAAACTCACAACTGGACAGAAAGTTACTCTTGCAACAGATCGAAATCCGACGTATTTGAGAGGGCTCGTTTACACAACCAGTGTTGGGACGGTTACAGCAGTCCTTTCAAACTCGCTCGTTAAGGTCGACTTTCCGAAACACAAAGGCTGGTTCGGACATCCAGACGATCTCACTCTCGCGGACGCTTAACAGCGCCCGCTTTTTTATACTTTCATCCTCTTTAGTCTCAACGAATTCAACACAACAGAAATAGACGAAAACGCCATTGCGGCTGACGCGATAACTGGATTTAATAATCCAAGCGCCGCAAGCGGAATGCCAATCACGTTATAAATAAACGCCCAAAATAAATTTTGTTTGATTGTTCTGTTTGTACGGCGCGAAATTTCAATCGCTTGAATGACTTTTTCCGGTCCACCGCCGACAAGCACAATTTGCCCGGCTTCAATCGCAATGTCTGTTCCGCTTCCGACTGCGATTCCAAGATCAGCCTGCGTTAGAGCTGGAGCATCATTGATTCCGTCCCCAACAAACGCGACTTTTTGACCTTTACTTTGCGCTTCTTTGACAATTTCTAATTTTTTATCAGGAAACACTTGCGCTCGAACATCTTCAATTCCAATCTGTTTTGCGATCGCCTCGGCTGTTTTTGTTTGATCGCCTGTTATCATAACAACACCTATTCCTTTTTGTTTAAGTCGTTCGATTGTTTCTTTTGCGTTTGGTTTCAAAGCATCGGCAATTCCAATCGCTCCGATCGCTTGAGTATCTCGCGCCACAATAACGACAGTCTTCCCTTCTTCAGAAAGTTTAATTATTGTTTGATGTAAAATGGGCGCCATAACAACGCCAAGTTCTTCCATCCATCTTGATTGACCAACGCGAACCATTTTACCTCCAACTTCAGCCTCAATTCCTTTTCCAGTCACTGAACGAAAATCTTTCGCTGTTTCTAAATTGATTTTTTCATCATTCGCTTTCATAACAACCGCATGAGCGAGCGGATGTTCTGAAAAAGATTCAACTGACGCCGCAATCTGCAAAACTTCCTGTTCATTTTGACCTTCAATCGCGACAAGATCTGTCACAATCGGTTTTCCTATTGTGAGAGTTCCGGTTTTATCAAACATGACGACATTTAGTGTTCGACCACGCTCAAGCGCTTCTCCGCTTTTGATAAGAATTCCCATTTGAGCACCACGGCCGGTTCCAACCAAAATCGCGGTCGGTGTTGCAAGACCAAGCGCACACGGGCAAGCGATCACAAGAACTGCCACAGCCGCAATAAGCGATGTCGCCGGATCACCAGTTACAAAAAACCAAATGACAAATGTCAAAATCGCAATTCCAATTACAGCTTGCACAAAAACAGCTGACACTCGATCCACAAGTTTTTGAATCGGAGCTTTTTTCTGCTGTGCTTCTTTCACAAGCCGAACAATCTGCGCGAGAACCGTGTCACTACTTTCTTTTTCAACTTCAATTGTCAAAGCGCCTTGTTGATTAAGCGTTGCTCCGTAAACCAGATCACCAACTTTTTTTGAAATCGGCAAGCTTTCGCCTGTGAGCATTGATTCGTCAACTGACGAAACGCCGTCTTTAATCGTTCCATCAATCGGAATTTTTTCACCTGGCTTTACCAAAACAATATCACCTTTTTTGAGTGATTCAATCGGAACGTCTTTTGTTGTTCCATCGTTTTGTTGAAGATGCGCGAATTTTGCACCGAGTTCGAGTAATTTTTGAATCGCGGCGCTTGCTTGGCCTTTGCTTCGCGCTTCCAAATATCGTCCAATCAAAATAAAAGCGGTTATGATCGCGGCGGTTTCAAAATACTTTGGCTGATCTGCAAAAAACGCCCACCAACTAAGCGCAAGCGCGGAAAGTGTGCCAAGCGAAATCAAAGAATCCATACTGGCTGTTTTTCGCAACATTTGCTTAAAAGCCGCTTTGTGAAAAACAATGCCAGGTCCTAGCACAACAAAAGTTCCGCCAATCGCTTCAATCCAATCGGAAATTTGTTCACTGAAAATTTCTGGTCCGAATTTCAAACGCGCCATTGCAATTATCAAAACTGGTAGAGCAACAACGCTCGCGACAATAGCTCGAGTCAAAACTTCTTTTTCTGATCCATGCGCGTGCTGTTCGCCGTGTCCTTCATGTTCCATGTGCTGTTCCATTTGTCGAACTCGGTAACCTTCTTTTTGAACAATTTGATGAAGCGCGTGTTCTTGCACTTTCTCTGGATCAAACTCAACTGTCGCTTCAGCAAGAGCGTAATTCACGTTTGCGTTTTGAACGCCTTCAGTTTTTTTGAACGCGGCTTCGATTCGAATCGCGCACGACGCGCAGTGCATTCCGTCAATGTTGAATGTTGATTGCATAGGGGAAAGGGAGAAAGGGAGTAAGTGGTAAGGGGGTAAGTGGTAAGGGGAAAAAAGTGGTAAGTATTAAGATCTTTTCTTTATTGAAATAATTATTGAATTAAGTAATTTTTCAACTTCTTTTGCCAGTTCGTTCGTTTTCTGAAACTCCTGCTCTGAAATATAATGTACATCCTTTGCAACCAATAATTGATTTTGAACCTCGTACAATGAACCTAGTGCAATGTCATAATATCTTACTTTTTCTCTTTTGGTTCTTCTTCCAAAACCTTCAGCAATATTTGAAGTTACAGAAACAACCGATCGAGACAATTGTGAACTCAATCCGAAACGTTCGTGTTCTGGAAATTTTTCAACACAAAAATATACTTGAATTACAAGTTTGTGACCTTTTTGCCAAACAATTAAATCTGTAAAATGAAGTATTTTATTCATATCCCTTACCACTTACCACCTTTCTCCCTTTCCCCATTTTTTCCCTCAACTCTTCGGCACAACAATCAGCGTACCGCGGATCATTCCCATTGAACAACTGAACACAAATTTTCCGGTTTTGGTCGGTGTAAATCGAACAGTATTAAGCCCTGGCCGCAAAGACGCTTGAACACCAAAATCACGTTGTACAAGCGAACTCGCGCAACCCATTGAATTTGAACCATAAATCTCCCAATCAACCGGCACATCTTCAACAACTGTGATCATACTTGGTTCATACGTAAAATCCGATGTAATTTCCATTTGGACTAATTGCCGACCATCTTTCAAAACAACTTGCGACACAGGAGAACTCGCGATCGAAATTTCTGGATGACTTGTCCACCCAAGAAGTGTTGCTCCATTTTGAAAATTACTCACTCCTAAAACAATCACGATCGCGCCAGCAACACGTGAAATATGTGAAAGAGTGATTCCTTTTGTTTTTGACGTAATGTATCCAACACTTAGCAATGCCGGAGCAGTTCCAAGCGCAAAAATAGTCATCACAATCGCACCTCGAATCGGATCGCCAAGTGAAAGCGCATAAAGTTGCATTGATTGTGTAAAACCGCATGGAAGAAAAAACGTAAGCGCTCCAAGCACAAACGGTACAAATGGTTTTTTAGAATTTTGGAGATCGTAAATTTTATGAGCAAACCATTTTGGAGGAGACAAATGTAACGTTTTTGGAGCAAGTCCCAAAAGATGCAAACCCAAACTTACCATCACAATCGCAATCACTAAAACAAACACTCCATTAAGCGCTGGAGAAAATTGCAAAACTGAACCGACCATTCCGACTATCGCTCCAAAAAACGCAAACCCAACGATGCGTCCGAGATTAAAAAGAGCGTGCGGACGAAAACGTTGCGAAACAGAACTCTCTGTGTTTTGTTGAGCAGAAGCAGACGAGATTGCTGTGAGCAAACCAATCACAACAGCTGTGCAAGAAGAAACAGACGCTACAAGTCCAATCAAAAAAATCGCAAACAACCCTTCTCCCAATTCAACGTCAGGAGAAAAAGTGAACAATCCAAATTGTTTAAACACTAAATAAACAGCGAACAATAAAACCAAAGCGCCGCCGATATTTTTCCAATCGCGCGCGGATTTTATTTGATCAGTCGAAATTTCACTTGCAGAAAATGAATAACCGTGCGATGTTAAACTATCACGCAAATTTTCTTCAAGTTTATTTTTATCAACTAGCGGATCAACTTCAAGAATAAGTTGTTGTTTTTTATGTGAAGCTTGCGCACTCTTCACACCTTTCAAAGCTCGCGCTTCGCGTTCAATCACAATTTCACAACTTTCACAGCTTGTACCTCTAAGATTGTAAGTGCATTTTTGTTGCATAGATTCAAAGTTTGTGCTAGGATTGTATTACAAAATTCGTTATGGCGCAAACCGCTCGAATTTCAATAATAACACTTCTTACGGCCATTTTAGTGGCTATGTTTGGCAATGGAATGTTTGTAATTCATTCAGCAAATGCTGGCGAAATGAATCATGAAAGCTCAATGGAAACTTCACAAAATGCAATGTGCTCTGGTAAAGGATGCATGCAAGAACATGGAACGTGTGAAACGCATTGTGTTTCAACTCCAATCGAAAATACACAAACCGTCGCAACAGTTGTTAACCAAAACGTTCTTGTTTCCATTGACGCAACAAACGATGACTTGGCAATCTCAATTTTCGAACCAAACCCAAAACCCAAAACCCAAAACCTAAAACCACACTTGACGCTTCTCCATTTGCAAACAGTAATGAAAAAAGAATAAACACGAAATATTATTCGAATTTTGTTCGATAAAATTTCGTGTTTTTTAATTCATTACTATGAAAAAAAATCAAACAGGAACAATCTTGCTTGGAATCGCGGCAGGCGCACTCGTTTTTCTCGGACTTAAAACCACGCAAGCGCCGTCTGTGCCAGAAAACAAACCAGAAGGCATTGGAACAATTGAATTCTCCGAAACAAATTGGGAGTTGGGAGAAATTTCAATGTCTGAAGGCATAAACACAAAAGAAATCACTCTCACAAACTCATCCGAAAATCCAATTAGAATAACGCGCATGGAAACTTCGTGTATGTGCACAAACGCGCAAATCGTACACGCAAACGGAAAAAAGAGTTCGCTCAAAGGCATGGTCGGACATGGTGGCGGCGTCGCATCAATGTCAGAAATAATAGAGCCAAATGAAACAGCGACTTTGCGAATCAATTTTGATCCAAACGCGCACGGCCCAAGCGCAACAGGTCCGATCACGCGAGAAGTTATTATTGGAACAAATAATCCGAAGCAATCGGAATTTAATTTGACGTTCACTGGAACGGTCGTGAAAGAACCTCAACAAAATTAAAATTCAAAATATATGAATTCACCTGAAACACAAAAATCATTCACAATTCGCATTCCTTCATTTCACTTTCCGTCACTTCAACAATCAATTCTTGTTCTACTGATTATTGTAGGTTTGCTTCAAACAGTTCAACTTCTCGCTCTGGATCGCCAAATTGCAACTGCTTCAGCTTCTTCAGCTTCTCCAACTTCTTCAGCCTCTCCAGCCTCTTCGTCTTCTTCAGTAACTTCTTCTCTGCCAAAAATGGTCGGAGGTTGTTAAATAAAACATATGTTTAAATATGTATTATTACTGCTAATTTTGGTGGCTGGTTCACTTGTCACGCTCAACATGCAACTCACGCTTGCTTCGCAAAAGGAACGCGAAGAAGAAAACAATCGTCCGGCCGAGATTTCAATTGTCACGATTGTTTCAAGTTCATGCGAAACTTGCGTTGAGATAGACACACTTCTTGAAATGATTCAAAAACAAAACGTTCAAATTAACTCTGACAAACGTTTTGAAGTTGATTCAGAAGAAGCCAAGATATTGATCACGGAGTACAAACTCGAACGTGTTCCAAGCGTACTCGTTCGCGGAGAACTGGAAAAAGACAGTGTTCGTACGTTCTTTGAATCTCTCGGACGAACAGCGGAAGATGGAACTCGTGTGATCGAACCGTCAATGCCCGTGTATTTTGATCTAACACAAAACAAACTGGTCGGAGAGGTTTCACTCACAACTATTTCTGATTCAACATGCGCGGAATGTTATGATCCTTCAATCCATGAATCAATCTTAAAAAATAATTTCGGTGTTACTATTACTAAAACTGAAATTTTAGACGCAAATTCCGGTCAAGGAAAAACTTATGTGCAACGCTATGCAATCAAAGAACTCCCGGCATTCTTGCTGTCAGGAGATGCCACATCCTACGACGCGCTCGTCAAAACTTGGGGACAAGTCGGAACTGTCGAAGAAGACGGAACATTCGTCTTCCGAAAAAACTCGGAGCTTGGCGGATTGGTTTACAAAAATCTTTCTACGGGGACGATCGTGAAACCCGAAACTCAAGAATAATTCTATGTTAAACAAACTTTTATCACGCAAAACACTGCTTGGAATTTTTATTGCAGTGCTTGCAGTAAACCAAGTTGCACTTGTGAGCGTCAGTCATGCAATGGGAACTGGAATTTTACATTTGCAATGGATGAACAATGTTCTTGGTGTGAAAGAAGCGTCGGCAATGGAAATAATGATGCCGATTTTGAATGATGACGGAGTTACGACACATCTTCAAATGATACCAACCATCACTGAAGTGCTTGGAGAAACCGGATCAAGCGACACAGTTGCTGATGCAATGAGAGTTATGATCGCAACAGGAAAACCGTTTTATGCGCCGGAAGGAATAAATTTCAATGATGCAGTAGTTGCGCTTGAAAAATGGGGAACGTATAAAGAACTATCGTTGACTGATGAACAAATGGAAAGATACAATCGGCTTATCGAAACATTCACGTGCAACTTTTGTTGTGGAGATGCGGCTTTGGTAACACGAAATGGGCGATGCGGCTGTGCACACGCAAAAGGCGCGCGCGGATTCTTCAAATACATGATTCAAAACTACGGCGACACTTATTCAGACGACCAATTATTCGGCGAAGCGTACCGTTGGCAGGCGATTTGGTATCCGTCAGGAGTGATCGAAGATTATCTGCTCGGAACTGGCCGCGGTTTTGTTTTGGAACATAACTCCCACGGTGGAGCAGGAGAAGATGGAATGCATGGAATTAAGTAAAGTCAGAAGTCAATAAAGTCATGGAGTCAATTGAGCTAAATTAGTCTATGAAAAAAATCATCCTCATTGCTGTAATTATTCTGATTGCGGTAGGGATCGTTGTGTTCACAACAAAAGAAAAAACTCCGAACGCATCTGTTGATTCGACGCATGTTGAATTTGGAGAGATAATTCAATCGCAAGGGCCTGTTTCAGCAACTGTTCTCGTCTCAAACACAGGAAAAGCGCCTCTCAAAATCAATCGTCTTTCAACAAGCTGTGGTTGCACGACCGCAAAAATGGATTCATCCGACCTCGTGCCTGGTGAATCGCGCGAAATGACAATCACATTTGATCCTTTGGTTCATAAAGATGAAATAGGGCCGATCACTCGCGCCGTATATCTTCAAACATCCGATCCAGATGAACCAGAAATTCAAATTGACGTAACTGGCGTTGTAAAAAAATAAAATCGACAATGACAGAATGTATATGACCTTTATAAAACCTTTTCTGTTTTTGTTTGTGATAGGTTCGATCGCACTTTTTGGGTTTCATTCTGCACCAATTCACGCGGCTGAAAAAAACGTAACAATTTTTTTCAACGAAGCGTGCCAAGATTGTTCGGAACTTGTGAAAGAAATGTACCCTGAATTTTTTGCGAAATACGACGCGACTCTCACACTCAAAGATTATCTAAACGATCGAAACAATCGAAAAGAGCTGAACCAAATGAACGAAAAATGGGGTGTGCCGTTCTCTCTTCAAAGTCACATCGAAACATTTATTGATGACAGAATTTTAATTGGAGGCCACGTTCCAATGGACGTCATTGCGTACCTTCTTGATAATCCTGATTCGTACAACAAAATCCTTGTGTATCAAGATGAAATGCACGGCAATGCAGAAACGTATCAAGCGTGGAATTTTATCGGTGAAGTTAAAACGTATCCGATTGATGAACCAATCACAACTTATCTTGCGGAACAATCTTCACAGCGAAGCTCTGCGCCAAAAAACGTCCAAGGATTTTTTCCGCTCTTCGCGCTTATTTCAACATCAGCATTTCTCGATGGATTAAATCCGTGTGCGTTTGCAGTGTTGCTGTTTTTCATCGCGTTTCTTTTCACGATGCGCAAAACGCGACGAACAGTGTGGAAAATGGGAACAGTTTACATCCTCGCAATTTATCTTGCTTACTTATTGATCGGTGTTGGTCTTGCACAAGCGTTTTTGCTGACAGGTTCACCGCATTTGATGGCGCGAATCGGTTCGTATCTTGTGATCGCGCTTGGCATTCTTCACCTAATCGGAACTCTGTTCCCAAAATTTCCGATTCATCTTCGTATTCCGCTTGATACAAAAGCGACTCTCGAACACTGGATGTATCGTGCAACGCTTCCGGCTTCATTCATCGGAGGATTTTTAGTTGGACTGTGCACTTTTCCCTGCTCTGGCGGAATTTATGTTGCAATCATCGGAATGCTTGCAAATCAAACAACTGCGACTGGCGGATTTTTCTGGATGCTTTGGTACAACGTAATGTTTGTTGCGCCGCTTATAATTTTGCTTTTGATCGCGTCAAACCCGCGTGTGACAGAGAGAATGCAACTGCTCGAACGCGCAGAATCAAAATATGTTAAACTAATAATCGGTGGATTCATGGTCTTCCTCGGCGCCCTTATCCTAATTTTTTTCACTTAGTGACGTTCACATCACCGGACTGGCGGGTGGCATGGGACAGGTTCCCTCTCTGCGAGCCGCAGGGCGAGCATGAGAGGGTGTCCCATGACAGGACCCGCCTGATTTGGTGAAGTAATAATATGATTTACCTTCCTCTAATCTTGATCCCTGCGATATTTGTTCTATTCATTTTTCTCAAACCAAAAATAAAGGGTATTGAACTGTGCGGGGTTTGCGCGGCAGTCAGTATAACCTGGCTGATTTTGCTTTTTGGAATTTTCTTATTGATCATTCCAGTTTCACCACTCCTCGTTGGAATTCTAATGGGAATGAGTGTTGTTGGCGGGCTTTCAAAAGCTGAACCGTGGCTCAAAAAACAAAATGTTCAACGTATTCGACTCATCAAAATTATTGTGATTCTCGGCGGGCTTTATACGATTTTCTTTTTGCTTGAACAAGAGTGGCAGAGCTTAATCGTGACAGTAATTGTTTCTTTGCTCATCCTTGTAATCGTAGGATTTCTTTTGCAAGGTCGTCACAAAGATAAGCATGAAATGAAAGAACATCTGAAGGATTGCTGTTAAATAGATCTCTGCAAAAGTCCATTTTAGGATTTTTCTTGTTTCAAATACTATCCGGCCGGATAGTATTTGAAACAGGATGAAAGTGATGTATATTACCGCTTTCAGGCCGGAAGTGACTTTGGCAGAGATCTCTCAAATAAAAACGCCGGCGAGAAGAACTCTCGACGGCTAGTGGTCGCGCCTGATCTTCGCCGGCTCCTTTTCCTGGCCTGGCGGCTCTGGCGGAAGATCCCCGGCGAGCTTTATGAGGCCCGCGAAGATTGCCAGAACCCCGGTAAAAAGAAACGGAATGTGGGCGCCTGATTCCTCACTGAAGAGGTACCAGACATCGTAACCGAGTGAACACACAGCGAGAACCAGAGACAACTTCATCACGATCTTCACGGAAGACTCCTCTCGTTTTCCGAATTAAAATGATACATCATTTTGACGATTTTGTCAAATAATCCAGCACTAAAATGGCTGTTCCTAGTGCTGTACCGTCATAAATTGGAAGTGTCTGAATAGGTATTTTTGAAATTTTTAACTGAATTTCTGCCACTTCACCGCTTCGAGTTATCCCTCCATCCAAAACTAATTTATGTGGCCGAACCGGCAGTTTATCAATAAGTCGATCAACGTTTTTTGCAAGTGATTCAAAATATGCCAGAAGCTTAGTTTGATCAGACAAAAATCGAGTTACAGTCTCGCCGCTTTTTTCGATTTTACCTTCCAAAGCAAAACCACTGCCTTTTCGAGTTGGAACAAGCGTTGTAAAAAAATCTTTAAGCAAAATAAAATGACTAATAATCTGAACAACAAACACACCTGTTCCGTATGTAACTTTTGTAACGTTCGCGCACGAAGCTGGTTGAGAACGAATTGCCGCGTAAGCGCTTGCCTGCTGATCACCGCAAACTGCCAAAACCAAACACCCAAAACCCAAAACCTCTTTTCGCGTTTTTCCAAAAAATGATCGTGACGGAAGAACACACGGTAAAATTTCTTTCTGCACTTCGAAAAGCGCGAGCAGTTCATCACTCCATTTCCGCTTGCAAATATCAAACAACAAAGTTCGCGCCGCGTTTGTTTCATCTGTAAAATGCGGATTGTCTTCGCACAGATTCCAAATAAGCCACGAATCAAGTGTGCCAAACGCTAGATCTTCATTAGAAACATTTTGTAAAATCCATCTTATTTTGCCTGCGGAAAAATACGGATCAACTGGGAGTCCTGTTCGTTCTCTTACAAAATCTCCGTGGCTCTTTTTCAATTTATTGCAAAATGCGCGAGTACGATCATCTTCCCAACCAATCACAGGATAAACCGGCTTCCCTGTTTTTCGATTCCAAACAACTGTTGCTTCTCGTTGATTTGTGATTCCCATTCCGAGAATTTTTTTTGGATCAACACCAGAATCTTTGATTGCTTTTCGCAAAACAAAACGCGAGACTCGAAGAATCTCCAGCGGGTCTTGTTCAACCCAACCTTTTTTTGGACGAGCCTTGTTAATTTTTTTGTACGCCTTTGCTTTTACCTGACACTGATTGTCAAAAACAAAAGCCTTGATGCCGGTTGTGCCAACATCAAGAACCACTACGAAACAAATCTTCGAAGACTTTTTTTGGTTTTTCATGTTTATTTATAATTCGATCAAGTGAAAGAAGAAATGGCAAATGCTGTTTTGAATCGTTAACTAGCTCTAAAACAGACGCGATCGAACGACAGCCTTCGCTCGTTTTCACGCATTCACCAGCGATCGCGATCTCGCGTCCAGTTTCGCGATTGCGCGAATCAGGGCTCATGGCTGTTGCAAAAAAATCTCCACCACCAGCAGGACCAGCCATAATTCGTTCATCTGCGTTCAGAAGTCGCGCAATGACATTCATTTCATCAAGCCCTTTTGCCGCAAGCCATCCTTTTCCATTCCATCCCCAACCAAGCCCTTCAGCAATTCCAAGTCCGACCGCATAAATATTTTTGAGAACTGCCGCGAGAGCTACCGTTCGCGGATCGCTTGCGTTTTCTAGTCGTACAAAACTTCCTTTAAACAACTTTTGCAAACACGAAAAAACAATTGGATCTTTTGCGCCAAGAACGCCAATACCCGGAAGATCAGCCATCAACTCTTCAGCAAGAAGAGGCCCTCCGAGCACTCCAAATGGCTGGTTTTGCGGTAAACATTCTTCCAAAACAGCGTCCATTGTTTTGAGAGTTTTTTCTTCCAAACCTTTTGCGAGTGAAATAGCGTAGGTTTTTTGATTTATAAATGGTGAAATATCTTTGCAAACATCGCGAACAACCCAAGATGGAACACAAAGAAAAACAATTTCAACTCCTTTCAAAGATTCCTCAAGTGAAATAGGCTTTTCCATTTTGGACGAATCTTTGTCCCACGCGCGAATTGCCGCCCGTTCACCAATGACGTGCATGAGTGCGTTTCCGATTTCGCCTATTCCTATAAATGTAACCTTGCTCATATTTTTTTATTTCCATTAACACTTACGCCCTTATTACCTTTCCTACTTTCCTACTCTCCTACCTTCCTACCTTTCCCTATTGCCTCTCTTATTGATTTATATCCGTCTCTTTTCAATAATCTCACCAAACCGTAATTTATTTGTCCAATAAGTTGCGGCCCGCGAAAAATCATACCGGTTGCGAGTTGAACAAGCGATGCTCCGCGCAATATCTTCTCATACGCATCTTCAGCTGAAAAGATGCCGCCTGTTCCAATCAAAATCATTCGATTGTCAACTCGTTTATAAATATGTTCGATAAGATCGTTTGATGAATCAAAAACCGGCCTTCCGCTTATGCCGCCTTTTTCAGTTGGCACCAGATCTGCTGAATTGATTTCTGG
>JACQXU010000021.1:0-2745 GCA_016208545.1 Candidatus Uhrbacteria bacterium
CAACAACAGACCAGTCCGTAGTTTCGATTCAGGAGACGTCCCATAATGAAACCAAATCCAAGGACTCCAAAAGTAATGATCGAAACACAAGAAGCTATAAATGTGTCTATTGCCATTTCTCACCCCCATTTAATTATACCTATTCCGCATTTGCGAAACAAATGCGAAAAGCTGTAATGTGTAAGCGTTGTGTTAGATCCACGCGATGAAATTAAACAAAAACTCGATATCGTCGAACTCATCGGCGAGTATTTGGCGTTGAAACCTGCTGGAACTCACGGTTTTCGCGCGATCTGTCCGTTTCATTCTGAAAAAACCCCATCGTTTCACGTTTCTTCAGATCGTCAAATTTGGCATTGCTTTGGTTGTGGGGAAGGCGGCGACTGTTTTTCGTTTGTAATGAAAATGGAAGGGATGAATTTTCCAGAAGCTCTCATGCATCTTGGACAAAAAACAGGTGTTGAAATTCGCAGACTTCCGACAACTGAAAGCAATGTCAAACAACGTTTATACGAAATCAACGAACTTGCAGCCAAGTATTATCGAAAGGTATTGTTAGATTCTAAAGCCGCAGAATCTGCTCGCGAGTATGTAAACAATCGCGGTATTACATCTGAACAGTGTGAGAAATTTAAACTTGGATATTCTCCAGCCGATTGGGATTCACTAACACAATTTTTGCTCAAGCGAGGATATTCAGAATCCGAAATCGGTACAGCCGGTTTGGGACAAAAAAGACAATCGGGTTCAGGTTTAATAGATCGTTTTCGAGATCGTTTAATGATTCCTCTTCGAGATCATCACGGGAAAACCGTTGGATTTACAGCACGTTTACTTCCAGCTTCTCCAACTTCTTCAGCCTCTGCAGCTTCACTTCCCAAATACATTAACTCTCCCGAAACCCCAATTTACCACAAAGGATCATTACTCTTCGGACTTGACCAAGCGAAAACTTCAATAAAGCAAAATGACTGCGCGATTGTTGTTGAAGGAAATTTAGACGTTGTTGGTTCTCACAAAGCCGAAATTGAAAATGTGATCGCAAGTTCTGGAACTGCTTTGACAGAAGATCAATTACGGCTCATCGCGAGATATACAAAAAGACTCGTCTTCTGTTTTGATCAAGACGCGGCCGGACTCACAGCGGCAAAACGCGGAGTTTCAATTGCGCGCTCGCTTGGATTTGATGTTCGCGCGATTATTCTCCCGCAAGGGATTAAAGATCCAGACGAACTTGCCCAAAAAGATCCGACAGAATGGCAGAAACTTTCCAAAACGTCAGTTCCATTCATGCAATATCTAATTTTGCGCGTGATTCAAGGAAAAAATTTATCAAGTGTTGATGACAAACGAAATGTTTCTCAAGAACTCATTCCAGCGCTTGTTGAAATTTCAGACATTGTTGAACAGGAACATTGGCTTAAAGAGATTGCTAGCATTTTAGGAATAGACGCATCAGTTTTGCGCTCGCATCTTCCTTCTCCAAAAAAAAATGATTTCAATCCGTTGGACACAAAAGTTGTTCAACCGAAGGCGTCTTCAAAAGAGGATCGTGCGGCGATGTTAGTAATAGGATTACTTGTTGCAGACCCAAAAGCCTATCCAGAATTCACATTCGATATTCCATTTGGTGAAAGTACTTCGCCTCTTCTTTTTGAGCTTTACAATCAAACAAAGAAGCTATATCATTCCACTAACACTGCACCAAAACAAACTTTTTTTTCGCGGCTGGAAAACCAACTTAAAAGCGAGTCTCGAGAAGACCTTGTTCGGCTTCTCATCGAAATATCTTTTCTCGCTGAAAAATCGTTTTCACAATTGTCGCAACAAGACGTGCAGAAACAACTCAATTCGCTCATTTTGCTTTTGCGTCATTCAAAAGAGCAAAGCAGACGAAAAAATATTGCAATGGAATTGCGCCAAGCTGAACACGCTGGCGATCAAGAGACTGTAAAACGGCTACTTTCAGAGTTAAATAATTTATGATTCTATAGACCTCACACTATGAAACAGGACTCGATCTGGGTAGGAACCCAGATCGCATCGCCTCGCTCGGATATGATTGAGTTAACTCAATCATATCCCTCGCTTTGGCTTGCGATAAATAATCAAAATTGTGCAGAACTTGTTTTTCACATTGAAAAATCCTCACGGTATCTACGGTTACCGCTGTGGTTTTTCAATGCTCCAAAACTGCGTCCTGTGCAATTTTGTCTTATTTCTAAGTCCTGTTTCATAGTGTGAGGTCTATCTAGTTTTTTTGTTATGTTGAAAAAAAAGAATAAGAAATTTGAACAGAACAGCAAAAAATACGTGAAGAAAGTTATAAGGAAACATTTCGTGGCGAAAAAAGTATCTTCACCAAAAAAAAAGTTTTCATCGAAAAAAGTTCAACCAGAGCGTGCTCGTTACAAACGTGCGGAACCTCCGTCGCAAGAGGTGATCAATCGTCTTATTGAAAAAGGGAAACAGCGAGGATACATCACAGAAAATGAGGTTTTGTTTACGTTCACAGAAGTTGAAGATTATTTGAGTACTTTTGAAGAATTTTTGGATCGAATGGAGCGCGTTGGCGTTCATTTTATTGAACTCAAAGAAGGAATTTTAGGTCGTGAAATTGAACGCGGAGAAGTGTACGACAAAATTCGTCTGACGCATGAACATCAAAAAGGATCTGCAATTCCTGAATTAACGCAGGATTCGATTCAAATGTATTTGCGTGAAATCGGCAAAATTCCGCTTCTC
>JACQXU010000021.1:2768-9560 GCA_016208545.1 Candidatus Uhrbacteria bacterium
GCAAAGAACGAAATGAAAAAGAGGCGGATCGGCGTTTGATTGAAGCTAATTTGCGTCTCGTCGTTTCAATTGCAAAAAAATTCGTTGGGAAACAAATGTCGCTTCTTGATTTAATTCAAGAGGGGAACATCGGGCTGTTTCGCGCTGTGAAAAAATTCGAATATCGAAAAGGATATAAGTTTTCAACTTATGCGACTTGGTGGATCCGCCAAGCGATTACACGCGCGCTTGCGGATCAATCGCGCACGATTCGTATTCCTGTTCACATGGTTGAAACAATAAATCGTTTTCAGCAGATTGAACGTCAGCTTATTCAAGATTTGGGTCGAGAACCTCTTCCTGAAGAAATTGCCGCTGAAATGGGCGAATCAATTTCAAAAGTTCGACATATCAGGAAAATTTCTCAAGAAACTGTTTCGCTTGAAACTTCAGTTGGCGATGATGATGAAGATTCAAAACTTGAAGACTTTTTAGAAGATGTAAAAACAATTTCACCTGATCGCCAAGCCGCGCGAGAATTACTCAAAAATTATGTGATTAAAGCAATGGAAGGGCTTACGCCGCGCGAACAAAAGATTTTAGAGATGCGTTTTGGATTGACTGACGGAGTTAGCCACACTTTGGAAGAGGTTGGACGAGAGTTTGATGTTACGCGTGAACGCATTCGACAAATTGAAGCAAAAGCGCTCGAGAAAATTCAAGCCAATCCGTTGATCGAAAAATTAAGAGATTATTAAATTTACCACTCTTGACAGCTTATTGCATTATTGTTCAAGTTTACGTTATCATGTTTTTACTAATTCGTAATTTTTTGAGATTAAAGACGTATGTTTTGTCCATCCAATTTTGCCATGGACGACGATGATTGGGGAAATGGTGAAGATGAGGAAGAGGGCGGGGAAAAGAAGGCCGGTGACGACGATGATGACGAAGGTTCTGGCGATGAAGAGAAAGAAGAATGGTAGAAACAAAACGGGCCATGAGCCCGTTTTTGTTTTTGACATTTTTTACAAAGAGTTTAATATCATTCCAGTCCGCTCGACTATGTAAAACCAATTGTTTGGATGTGTAGAGACAGACGGGACGACTTTTTCTTGGCCTTAAGTTCAAACATCGGCAGAAAAAGTGTCCCGTCATTGTCTCTTTTGACCAAAGTTAGTTGACTTAAAGTATTGGCGCTAAAGAAAAAGTTTTTTACAGATCATTCACATTCTTCTGTTCTTGACCGCCGCCGTCTGGCGTTATTGAAAACCAATGTGAGTGGTGGCGGCTTAGCCATCGCCGACGTGATCTTCGTGGTTAACCAATGTTTGAGCGTCGGCGATGGCTAAGCCGCCACCACTCACATTGGTTTTCAATAACGCCAGACGGCGGCGGTCAAGAACAGAAGAATGTGAATGATCTGATTGGTCTGTCTCTTTAGGGTTAAGCAAAAAAAGGGGGGAGGGAGATGAGAAAATTCGCACGCTGGCTCAAGGATCCGAAGTTCGAATCCATGCAGGGCATTTCAAAAATGGTTGGACGATGGCTGTCTGATCATCTGACAGGAAATCAAGTTACAATCATCGGCTGGCTGATTTGTCTTCCGATGTGCGTCTTTTTTCTGCTCGATCAGTATATTGCCGGCGCGATTCTGCTAACTGTGAGTCTTGTCGCGGATTTCGCAGATGGCGCACTTAGCCGATACCAACAAGATAAGAAGTGTGCGATGTCGCTCGAAGAGGAAATGCGTTTGACTTTATGGCAACGCATTTGCTTTCGCGGTGTAACGCATCTTGGGCGAACTCTTGACCCGCTCGCTGACAAACTGCGTTTTTTCATTGTTCTCTTTTCTATTGGAATCGGTTACGTTGCAAACAGCATCATCGCAGGTCTCGCGGTCGTCGCTGTTTGTCTCACGATCATTCGTCCGATCAAACAGTTCTTCAAACTCGACAACGTGAGCAGTAATCGCTTCGGGAAAATTAAAATCTGGGCAGAGATTGTTGGGATGTCATTTCTGGTTTTCATGCCGGAAGGCTTTAGAAGCTCGACGATCTCGACAATTGCAAATATCGTCTTTCTGCTTGCTCTGTCGCTCGGCGTGTTTTCACTTCTCGGACACGTTTTCACAGGATTTCTTTCCTATCGAAAACACATCCGACCTTTCGTCGTTCAAAAAGTCGTCGTTGATGACGATGAACTCTGAAGTCCAAACGGACTTCTTTTTTATTCTGGCTGAATGTCTTGTTGTTGTTCTTGCGGCTCTATTTGAACTTGAGGTTCTATTTGAACCTGAGGTTCCATTGGCGGAGTCACGAAAATTGATTCTTCGTCAAAACCTTCATTTCCATTTTGCTGTGGAGTCAACTGCTCGAATTCCGGGCCTTCTTCAAATTGAATCGGGTCATTTTGATAGATTGGATAAACTTGCGGTGGCTCGTTGAATTCTTCTTGTGGCGGTTCATCGAATTCTTGATGTTCTGGCGCGAAACCTTTATCCTCGCATCCTTCCGGATCTGTGCAAACCGGCTCGACAAATATTCCATTCGGCAACATCGGCGGTTCGCCTTCGAAGTTGCCGTCAATAAAATTTCCTTGTTCAAAATTTCCCTCTTCGAAATTTTCATCTTCAAACGGCGGGCGCTCCGCATCATCACCAAACTGTCCGCATTCTTCAATGTGTGATGGATCAGAACAATACGCGTCACATTCTTCCTGTGATGAACAACCGCCTGGCCCGGCCGATCTTTCGTTTGGGCCTTCTCCAGAACGAATCATTTCAGCCTCTTCTTGTGTCATAAATCCATTTTCAACTGAAAAATCTATGCAGATATCCATGTTATCCGGATTTTCACAAAATGCATTGCATTCATCTTCGCTTTTGCATCCGCCAGGGCCTTTTCCGCCGGTTTTTTTCGCCATTTCCGCTTCTTCTTCTGACATAAATCCAGCTTTCACTGCGAAGTCAGTACATTCTTCAAAATGCGTTTCATCTTCACAATAATCAGTGCATTGTTCTTCAGAACGACAGCCGCCAGGGGTTTGACCTGATTGCATAAGCGGTAAAATGCGTTCGACTTCCGCGATTTCATCTTCGCTCATAATTCCTGCGGCTTTGGCAAACGCAAAGCATTCTTCCATGTTATTTGGATTTTCACAGTAGGATTCGCACGAGGCTTTAGTTGCGCATCCGCCTGGAAGGGAAGCGCCAGACTCAACAGCGGCAAGCACTTGTTTTGCTTCCGCGAGTTCCTCTGGATCCATTAGCCCATTTTGTTCGGCAAATGAAATGCACTCAACCATGTTTCCAGCGTCGTTGCAATATGCTTCACACGCAACTTCGGAAGTACAGCCGCCAGGCCCGCCTCCTTCGAGCACTGCTTTGATAGTTTCGTTCGGAATTTCTTCTTCAATCAAATCGTTTTCTGTTCCAAACTTATAGCACACCTCGAAATTTGTCGGCTCTTCACAATAATCAAAACACGCAGTTTCATTTTCACAATCTCCGAGTTCAGAGATTGGGAATTGGATGTCCTCAACTGTTGTTGCCTGTGTTGCACCAGCGAAAAGTAGCAGGCCGGCAAAAATAAATAAAAATTGGTATTTCATATTTTTATTTCTTAAATGGATTTTTATACGAACCGCCAAACGGATTCGTTTCTTCAACTGGATTTAATTCCGGTATCTTTTCTTCAACAGGATTAGATTGCGGATTTATACTCGGAATTTGAGACGTTTTTTCTTCAGCAGGCTTTAGCGTTACATAAATATACCAGCCTAAAAGGCCAAGTACGATCACAATAATTATTCCCAAAATTGTCTTTTTCATATTTTTTTATCTTACCACTTTTTTTTTGAAAAAAAACGCACAGTTATCAACCGCGCGTTTTTCGCTGATTTCTATATCGACCACGGAAACCAGCATCGGTTCGTCGGTTACGAGGCGTGTGATGATATTGCTGTGGTTTATCTGGAATAACCGTTTCCCCAGACGGTGTTTTCATTGAAAGTGTTTTTCTAATAAGCCTTTCAATTCCACGAATATCTGCTTTTTGTTCCGGCGCCGCGAACGAAATCGCTTTGCCTGCTTTTCCAGCTCGACCAGTTCGTCCAATTCGGTGAACATAATCTTCCAAATGATCTGGCAAATCAAAATTCAAAACAAGCTCAATGTTTTTCACATCAATTCCTCGAGCCGCAATATCTGTTGCAACCATTACTCGATATTTTCCTGATGAAAAACCTCTTAAAGCATCTTGACGCTGATTTTGAGAACGATTGGAATGAATTTCTGTGACAGAATGATTCATTTGTTTGATTAAACGCGCGACTTTGCTAGCGCCGTGTTTTGTTCGTGTGAACAATAAAACTGTTCCTTTATATTCTTTGAGCAGACGTTCAAGCAATTGTGTTTTTTCGTTTTTCGGCACAATATAAACTTCTTGATCAACTTTTTCTGCCGCAGTTCCTGAAGGCGCCACCTCAATACGCAGAGGTTGTTTCATGTAAGTTCGCGCAATTTTTTCGATTTCTTCCGGCATTGTCGCAGAAAATAACATTGTTTGACGATCAGTTGGAACAGTAACAAGAATTTTTTTGAGCTGTGGCGCAAATCCCATATCAAGCATTCGATCTGCTTCATCAAGAATTAAAACTCCAATGCGATCGAGAGTCAGATTTTTTTGTTGAAGGTGATCAATAAGACGACCAGGTGTTGCAACAATGACGTGCGGTTTTGAGCGTAGTTGTCTTATCTGTGGATTCATTGGTGTGCCGCCGATGAGCACAGCAGTTCTAAGACCGATAACGGAACCAACTTTGCGCAGAACTTCATCAACCTGAACAGCAAGCTCGCGAGTTGGGAGGAGAACAAGACCCATTTTTGAGCGAGCGGACATTTGTTGGAGCATTGGAATCGTGAAAGCAAGAGTTTTTCCAGTGCCGGTTTGTGCAATTCCAATTAGATCATCACCTGTAACAGCTACTGGGATGGCTTTGAATTGAATTGGAGTTGGGTGTTGGAATCCAAGTTTTTCAAGGCGTTCCAAGAGTGTCGGCGCAATTCCTAAACCGAAAAAGGTTTCTTGTGCTAGTTCTTCTCGAGGCATATGTAGAATTCATTTCTGTCTTGTCATTGCGAGTCCCACCTTGGCGGGACGAAGCAATCTCTGCGTTTTTATTGCAAGAACCCTGGATTGCTTCGTCGTCGAACTCCTCGCAATGACGGGAACTTAGTATGTTTACAGTTTATCAGATTATTGACAAAACTTCAATTTTGTACTATTTTATTTCAGCACAGACAAGGAGGATCTATGCCAATCGTCAGAGTCCTGAATTGGCCGTGCAGGGTCAACGTCTTGGGAAAAGAGTCGGTTCCTTTCGATAGATGTCTCAAAGAAGCGATTGTTGCAGACAACATGTTCAGGCGTCGGATGGGCGATGATCTTCGCCGTGCGGTCGTTAGATCAAACATTTCAGGGATCACAAGCGCTGACCTTGTAACAGTTTCATTCGACAGTGGCCACGTTTTCCCTGATCCAACACACAATCTCGAACCGTTGAACGACGACAAGACACTCGTCATTGTGGTCGAAGGTTTGTTTGAACGGAAGGATCGCACAAAGTCCGACCGAGACCGTCTGGCCAAGATGCTCATGCATGAAGCAGTGTCTCAACTGAACGATCCGAATTGGAAAGTCGAAGTTCTTGTCATGCGATTCAATGTTGGAACAGATTCATACTGCAAAAGCGAATAACGCTCTCTACGACCTGTCTAAGGTCGTTTTTCAATTTTCAAAAACAAAAACCACTCTCACATTGAGAGCAGTTTTTTTGTTACTTACACGCGTGTAACATTGACCGCGGCTGGGCCTCTATCTCCGGTTTCATCAATATCGAAGTTTAAGGTGTCGCCTTCTTTCAAATCCTCAAAAGTAACCCCTTTCAATTCCGCTTTGTGAAAGAAAAGATCTTTTTCCTCACCTTCGCGAGAAATGAATCCAAATCCTTTTTCCACAAGTTTTTTGATTGTTCCTGTCATAGGAATGTGTTTTAATTGTTTATTTTTGAAACTCGACTTATATAGACATCGCACTATGAAACGTAACTCGATCTGGGTAGGAACCCAGATCGCATCGCCTCGCTCGGATATGATTGAGTTAACTCAATCATATCTCTCGCTTTGGCTTGCGATAAATAATCAAAATTGTGCAGAACTTGTTTTTCGCATTGAAAAATCCTCACGGTATCTACGGATACCCTTGCGGTTTTTCAATGCTCCAAAACTTCGTTCTGCGCGATTTTGTCTTATTTCTAGGTTATGTTTTATGGTGCGATGTCTATGGTTTCTGTGTCTAAATGACAACGTCAGTATAGATTAGTTATCGGAATTTGGCAACAGGTCGTCTTCTCCAACGCGAGATGAGTCCCAAATGGGTTTCCAATTCCAAAGCAATCTGGATTTCGTCTGATGTTGTGGAGTTTTAGTGACTAACGGCTACTTGCTAACAGTTAATGAGTCACAAACAAAAAAAGCGCCAGAGTGGCGCTAAAGAGGATAGAGAACGAACTCACGAGGCAAAACACGGGTCATGCCTGGCTGAAGCGAATCCACGCTTGCGAAACACCAGTTTGACTTGGCCATCGAACTGTTGTATTGACCAGCCAAATAATTGTAAATCCCCTTGATTTTTGCTAGATCTTCAGCCGACTGATTTGTTTCAGGCATGATAATCTGAGATCGTAAACTTGTAAGAAAATCTACTTGGAGTTTTAGACTCCGATAGTTCAAGAGTACGATTTGAACTTCAA
>JACQXU010000006.1 GCA_016208545.1 Candidatus Uhrbacteria bacterium
CCTCCGGCGCTTTTTGTCATCTCAGTATTGTTATTGTTTCCAGCCCAAACTCCTACAACAAGAGATGGGGTATAACCTAAGAGCCAAGCGTCTCGATTGTTGTTTGTTGTTCCAGTTTTTGCCGCGACCAGCCTGTCTCCAAGCTGGAGTGGGCTGTTCAAACCAAACACTGGAGAGCGAGCATTATTATCTGACAAAACATTTGTGATCGTCCGCGCGATGTTTTCATCCATCACTTTCTTTCCTTCTTTTTGTTTCCATTCTTCAAGTGTTTCACCGTTTGAATCTTCTATTTTTAGAATTGAAATAGGTTCGAATTGTTTCCCTTCATTTGCAAACGCGGCATACGCGTTTACATGTTCAAGAAGTTTAACTTCACCTCCACCTAAAACAAGAGAAAGACCAAAAGCGCTGTGATCTCCGAAAGACGTGTAACCAAGAGATGTTGCAAAATCAAGCGCATTTTCAACTCCAACCATGTAAAGCATTTTTACAGCAGGGATGTTGAGTGAAAGTTGAAGTGCATCGCGAAGTCTAACTGGCCCGTGTTCTTTCAAATCGTAATTATGCGGCGTGTAAGTTCCTGTGACTGTTGGAAAATCTGTTAACACATCCCACAAAATAGTGTTTGGTGTGTATCCCAATTCAAACGCTTTTGAATAAACAATTGGTTTGAAACTGGAACCAGGTTGGCGCAGTCGAGTTGCGACATTAACTTGGCCGTCTATTGTTTCATCAAAAAAATCTTTTGATCCAACCATGCTCAAAATTTGGCCGTTTTTAGGATCGATCGCAACGAGTGCGGCATTGCTGAATTTGAGGCCAGGCCCTTTTTCATTAACGTGTTTTTCGAGTTCTTCTTCAGCTATTTTTTGATAATCGAAATTGAGAGATGTTATGACTTTGAGTCCGCCGGCTTCCGCGACTTGTTGTCCAAATTTTTGCTCAAGCTGTTCTTTAACATATAAAACAAAATGCGGCGCTTCGATGTTTACAAGTTGAATTTTGACTGGCGTTATTTCTTTTTTGGCAGACACCAACTGTTCTTCTGTTATAAATCCGAGGTCCTTCATTTCATTCAAAATATAATCGCGCCTGGCAAGCAAACGATCTGGATTGTTTAGATATGTTGTTGGCGCTTTTGGAAGTGCCGCAAGTGTTGCGGCTTCAGCTAACGTCAATTGGTTTACACTTTTTTTGAAAAGATTTTGTGAGGCCGCTTCAATTCCATAATAAGTTGAACCATACGGAATTTCGTTGAAATAAATTTGCAGTATTTCATCTTTTGAATATCTTCGTTCAAGCTCAATTGAAAGCATCAACTCTTTTATTTTTCGAGTTACTGTTTTTTCATTTGAAAGAATCGCGTTTTTTACGAGTTGTTGAGTGAGAGTCGATCCTCCAACACGATTACCTCGCAAGTTTTCCAAAAATGCTCTAACAATTCCCTTAATATCAAAACCGCTGTGTTTACAGAAACTACGATCTTCTGCCGCGATTGTTGCTTGAAGCGCAAAAAGCGGAATGCCATTTTTGTCTGTATCAATGTCGTCAGTGTTTTTACAAAAACCTTCTTGGACTTTTTTTAAAGTTCGATTTTCACTTCCGAAAATTTCGTACAAAAGATGTTCTCCTGTTCGATCATATATTTTTGTGGTTTGTGAAATGCTTCGCTCTGTCAAACTATTTGGGTTTGGAAGTTGTCTACTCACAAATGCCATAACACCAACCAAAAAAAGCGAACCTGCAAAACCGAGCGCTATTGCAAAAAGAATCAAGTTTTTGACGAGTTGTTTGCGCCCGCGGCTAAATTTCGGTGAATTCCAACCTTGTTTGTTGTATGTGTATCGTGACATATCGTTTGTTAGGATACCGGATTTTTGTTGATAACTCAGTTTTTATTATGCCCGGTAGTACAATTTTATTTCACAATAAAATTACGTATACCGATATTACGTTGGGTTTAATAGCCACAACGGCTAAATTAAAATAACAAGTCATTTGTAAATACAATTGTACTACCTGGTATGTCACAACTCTTCATCAAACAATTCGTGAATTTTCTCAAGGAAGACGCCTTTTTCGCGCGTACTGCTATTTATTGGATTTTTGATGTTTGTAAACCAGTTAAAAAGGCTTGGATTTGCGCCAAGCGTGACACGTTGAATGTTTCTCTTGTTATTTTTGCAACAATAATCGGATTATCGGTTTTTTTTCCAACAATTGCGAATGCTGATATTGAACAAGAACAAATCAAAATGAATTCAGAATCAGTATCGCTTATTGTTGAGGCAATGAAAAATGAAACGCGTCCATTTGGTCGTTTGACTTTGTCGCTTGATGCGCCACCGCGTCGCAGTTACAAAATTCCACTTACAGCATACACTTCAGAACCAGCTCAAACTGACGACACTCCGTGCATTACAGCGTCAGGGCTTGATGTTTGTGAGCGTGATATTGAAAACGTTGTTGCCGCAAACTTTTTGCCGATTGGAACACGAGTTCGAATTCCAGAATTGTATGGCGAACGAGTTTTTTATGTTGAGGATCGAATGAACGAACGTTATTATTACAAAATGGATATTTGGATGAAACAAAAGTCCGATGCAAAAATATTCGGCGTTAAGTACGCGACAATCGAAGTGTTTTGATTTTATTGAGAAATTTTGATACATTTCTGTCGCGGCCTGGTGGCGAAGTGGTTAACGCGGCGGTCTGCAAAACCGCTATTCGCGGGTTCAACTCCCGCCCAGGCCTCCATTATTTTTTTATATTATGAAACAAGGAACTTTGGAAAGAACAATAGCAGAAAGTATGCGTGAGATTGTTTTTGGGCTTGAAGATTCGCTCGTTTCAACTCTTGGTGCACTAACTGGGATCGCGATTGGCGCGCGAAGTTCTTACATCGTTATTCTTTCCGGCCTTGTCTTGATCGCGGCTGAAAGCATGTCAATGGCGGCTGGGAGTTATCGCTCTTCAAAGTCAGCTTCGGCAACAGAGAGGCTTCTTCATGAAACTGATGGCAAAATATACGATCACGAGTCTAATCCTGTTCGTTCAGGGATTATAATGGGAATTTTTTATTTTGTTGGTGGACTTATTCCACTTTTTTCTTATTTTTTTCTTTCAATAGATCAAGCAATTAAAGTATCTATTCCTTTAACAGCTGTTTGTCTTTTTTTTCTTGGAGTTTGGTCTTCGAAGTTCACAAGACGCAACGCTTTTCGAAGCGGCTTTGAGATGATGTTTGTTTCTTTGGTGGCGGCACTTGTTGGATATTTGATTGGATTTATTGTGAGTTTTTATTTTGGAATAGGGATTTAATTAGAGGTTAGTTTTGCATTATGCAGGTTTATCTCGACAATGCCGCGACAACACCTATTGATCCTCGTGTGCTCGAGATAATGTTGCCGTACTTCACAGAAAAATACGGCAATCCATCGAGTTTTCACACACTTGGCAAACAAGCAAAGGATGATATTGATGAAGCTCGTGGTCAAATTGCGGAAATTTTGAATGCGCGTTC
This sequence comes from Candidatus Uhrbacteria bacterium, assembly GCA_016208545.1. Taxonomy (GTDB): domain Bacteria; phylum Patescibacteriota; class Patescibacteriia; order UBA9934; family GWF2-40-263; genus JACQXU01. Next base: position 3,527 of record JACQXU010000006.1, read on the forward strand.
TGATGAAATTTTGTTTACATCAGGCGGAACTGAATCAGACAATTTGGCAGTTCTTGGTTTTGCTCGCGCGAATCAAATAAACGGAAAACATTTGATTACGTCTGCGATTGAACATCATGCTGTGCTTGAGTCAATGATTCATCTTGAAAAAAAAGAAGGATTTGAAGTGACGTATCTCAAACCAGATCGCGATGGTTTAGTTAGCGTTCAACAAATTGAAAATGCGCTCCGTTCTGACACGATTTTGGTTTCAATAATGTACGCAAACAACGAAATAGGAACTATTCAGCCAATTCGAGAAATTGGAAATTTCATTCAAAAATATCGTCAAGAAAAAAAGTGTGCGTGGCCGGTTTTTCACACTGACGCTTGTCAGGCAAGCGGTTATTTGGATTTGGGTGTTGAAAAATTGCATGTTGATTTGCTGACGCTTAATGGTTCAAAAATGTACGGCCCAAAAGGCGTTGGGCTTTTGTTTGTGAAACGCGGTATCAAGTTACTACCGCTTCAATTTGGTGGATCCCAAGAACGCGGGCTTCGTCCTGGAACCGAAAATGTTTCTGGAATTATTGGAATGACAACAGCTCTGTCGCTCGCGCAAAAAGACAAAGAAAAAGAATCCGCTCGTTTGACCGAGCTTCGTGATAAACTGATTCATGGCATTTTGACAAGTATTCCAAAAACACGTCTCAATGGCCATTCAAACACACGTCTTCCAAACAATGCCAATATTTCATTTATGGATATTGAAGGTGAGGCGCTTGTGTTGTATCTTGATGCGGCAGGGATTTTTGTTTCAACAGGTTCTGCTTGCACAAGCGCATCACTCGAACCTTCGCACGTAATTTTGGCGCTTGGAATGCCTTACGAGGTTGCTCACGGTTCTATTCGTTTTAGTCTCGGGCATGAAACAACAGAGAAAGATATTGATTACGTTTTGAAAACACTTCCGCCATTGGTCGAAAAATTGCGTTCGATTAGTCCTGTTCGAGTTGATGAAAAATATTATGTCTGACGTTACAAGCCGCGACAAAAAACAATCTTGGTTTTATTCCGACATTGTAAAGGAACATTTTTTTCATCCTAGAAATTTTATTGAAGACGGCGAAATTGACGAGAGCCGATTCAACGCAATAGGAAAAGTAGGATCACCGGCTTGCGGAGATGAACTTCGAGTTTGGATGAAAGTTGATCCAAAAACAGAAAGAATTGTTGAATTTCGCTGGCGAACGTTTGGATGCGGTAGCGCGATCGCTTCAACCTCAATAGCATCTGTAATTGTTACAGAAAATGGTGGGATGACACTTGACGAGGCACGAAAATTAAAACCGCAAGAAATAATTGACCGTCTTGGCGGTCTTCCGCAGAGGAAATTTCATTGTTCAGTTTTGTGCGATAAAGCTCTGCGCGACGCAATAAATGATTATTATCGCCGCACAAATCAGTTTGAAAAAATTGTCGCAGAAGCCGCGCGTTTGATAGATCCTGTTGCCAAAGTTACAGATCACGATATTGAAGAAGCTGTTCTTGAAGGCGCGCAAACAATTGAACAGGTTCAGCAAAAAACAAAAGTCGGCATTGGAAATCCGAGTTGTCTGCCGGCCGTTGAAGAACTTATAAGATTCTATAAAGAAAAGTATTTTGGATAACCATATGAAACTACGAATCAAAGTTGATCCAGATCTCTGTATTGGCGCGGCATCTTGTGTAACAATTTCTCCCGAAACTTTTCAACTTAACGACGAAAACAAAGCAGTCGTGTTCGATCATTCTCAAGAACCAAACGGACGAACTTACGAACGTTGGATTGAAGTGAATGATGATGAAAAAGAAAATATTTTACTTGCCGCGCAATCTTGTCCAACACTCGCGATTTTTATTTTTGATGAAGAAGGGAAACAATTATTTCCTGAAATATAAATTTCAGTCATTGCGAGCGAACAAAGTGAGCGAAGCAATCCATGAGATTGCTTCGTCGCCACGACATGGCGTGGCTTCTCGCAATGACAATATTTACTATGCATTATGTAATAATTGGCGGTGGAATTTCTGGCACAACAGCCGCAGAGGAATTACGCAAGCTCGATTCATCCTCTGAAATCACTCTAGTTTGCGAAGAACTGCATCCGATTTATTCACGCGTGCTTTTGCCGCATTACATAAAAAGCAAAATTCCCCGCGAACGTGTTTTTTTGAAAAAAGAAATTTGGTATAGCGAGCAAAACATCGATTGGATGCCTGGCGTTTTAGCTGTTCATCTTGATCCAAAAAATAAATTTGTCACACTTTCAAACGGTCGCGAGATTGAATACGATAAACTACTCATCGCAACAGGCGGAGAACCGCGTTTGCTTTTTGAAAATCAAAACAATGTTTCTTATTTGCGTTCTTTGAGTGACGCAGATCATTTCTTGGAATTAATAAACAGTCGAGATGCGAATTGCCGCGGTGATGTTTTTGGCGGTGGATTTATTGCCTGCGAATATATCAACCTTTTTTCACATTTCAACATTCCAACTCGCGTATCAATCCGCGGCGAATATTTTTGGTCGCGTTCACTTGAAAGAAAGGTTGGGGAATTTATAAATCAACACTTGGAAAAAAAGGGAGTTGAATTGAAAACCAAATCTTTTTTTTCGATTGAACCAAATTCAATCGTTGGAGTCGGAACAGGAATCGAATCAGATTTTTCTTGGCTGAAATCAGCTGGACTTGAAGTTAATACCGGAATTGTAGCTAATGAATTTTTAGAAACAAACATTCTCGACGTCTATACCGCAGGAGATGTTTGTGAATTTTATGATGTTATCGTTGGCCATCATCTTAATGTTGGAAACTGGATGAATGCGATTGTGCAAGGTCGAGTCGCCGCGCAAAACATGACTGGAAAGAAAACGGTTTTTGAGCTTGTTTCGTCTTACGCGACAAATCTGCTTGGTTTGGAAATCATTTTTATCGGCGATGTTTTGAAAGAATCATCAGATGAAGTTCGACTGATTGGATCTGTTGAGGATGGCGGAATTACACAATTGTTTGGTCGAAAAGGGCAGTTAGTTGGAGCGGTTTTACTCAATCGAAATTCCAACAGGCAACTCATTACAGATTTGATAAAAAATAGGCAGACAATTGACAAAATGGCTAAAACATGATATAAAGTGTCCTTCTTCTGTGTGCGGAAAATCGCGCATTGGGGAAACAGAATTAGCTTTTTTGAGCAAGGAGGAGGTTCCTTCTTGTTTGAGATAGCTAAAAGTTCGTTTCTGGTTCGTTGTAACCAATTGCGCGGTTTAAGTACCGCACAGGAGATTGGAGAAATGGCAAGTTTCAGAGATTTGCTAGCTGTGAAGCTCGCTGAAGAAGCGAGCGAACATGCAATGCACGACGCGGTCGAAGGGGCGCTAAGGCGCGCGGCCGACAAAGGCGAATCCGGGAAAAACATCGCGAAGTCCGGACTCCATGCTCTGTTCAGCGATGCGAGCCCTATCATGAGGACTGCTCGCAGTATGCTAGGGTTCGTTCCTCGAGCGGCTTATCCGGTCGTCGCTACAGTTGGCGCAACTGCGATCGCAAAATGGGCGGAAGATTTCCTGCCAGGCGACAACAGGCCCGGGATCAAGGAAGCTCGCTTCATTTTGAAGAACGTGGCGCCGCATCTCGTGATCGGCGCGGCAGAGGGGTTCGGAGAAGTCGCAAGTCAGATCGATCAGCAGGTCGACGCGGTTCGCAGTGATTCGACAACGCCTGATCCGATTCGAAACCGCCAGCTCGACATCGTTGTCGTGGCTGACATGTTCCCTGACAGGATTTTCATTCCGGTTCGTGGAAGTGATGGCAGTATCACCACGAATTCGGATGGAACGCCTGTTGTCGAGGACAATGACTTCGTAACCGCACAGAGGCTGTGGGATCAGACTCACAGAGCAATGCAAAGGGCGGCAGGAGAAGGCAGGAATAGACGCATGGAAGTGGTTCCGGCCGTGCCGTTCCAGTGCCAACTCGTTCCGCTTCAGGTTGCGATCGCGCGAGTCAATCCTGACAGAGCGCGAAAGGGCGACCTCGATGCGATCAAGGCTATGCTCAAAAAGCCTGGATCGTGGGGCGCGACGCTCTCGACTCGAGCGAAAGATCTTCTGCTCGCGCTCTCTGTCACCAGGTCCAAGAAGGGTCCGCTCGAGCAAACGCTCGCGGAGGATTTCTTCAAAGACTTGCCGAACAAAGGCGATGTTGCTCTGATCGAGCACCTGGCCGAAAGATTTGACGCACGAAGGCAGGCGGACGGTTCGTTCTCTGACACTGACTTCGATGCGATCGTCGCGTTCGTTGACGATTGGCTCGGAGCCGAGCTTTCGTGGTGGAGTAAGCTCCAGCGTTCCTGCGCTCGAATCTGGCGCAATCGCGGTTCGATCAGTCACGGAACGTCGTTTGCTCTCAAGGCAGGACTTTTCGGTATTGTCGCGGCAACTATCGCGGTTGTTCTCCTGTTCGTTTCGATGTTCGGGGCGATCGTCTGGGGAATGACCGCTGACCTCACCCAGCCAATGCTCGGCTACGCTGATCCTCGTTGGCCTGCGGCCGCGCTTGTGTTCATCGGCGCGTGGGTGATCGTGGTTCTACTGTTCCTGCTTCGGCCTCTTCAAGGACTCTTGAGTCCAATCACGAAGATCTTCGGCGCGTCGGAATTGTGGCTAACAAGCTTCGGCTTTAAGTTCTCACTTCTGATCGCGCCGTTCGGATTCCTGATTCCTCTCGCCATCCTGACAGGAGCGAGTTTCTATGCTCGTTTTCTGATTGTCGGCATTCCACTTCTGGCAATCGGGTCAGGAATGGCATTCAAAGCGGCTGGTGTGCCTTCGATGGCGCAACTTCTGACCATCCGCGGCGCAAAGTACGGTTGGATCGGCGGACTCATCATCATCGCTGTGGACTGGTTCGTTCGAAACGTGCCATGGTCCGCAGTCGGCGAAGCGATTGTGTCCGCTTGGACATTCGTCGTGGACAGTCAGGTTCTTTCAAGCGTACTTTTATTCGCAATTACTCTGACGCTCGGCCATCTGTTGATCGTCAGAACGATCGAGCGGACAAAGTATCGCTCTGGAAATGAAGTGATCGTTGACGTGAAAACCAGCTGGTTTGCGCGGATGGCAGTGATAGCGATCGCGCTTGCTGTCGCGTCTCTACCATGGCTCAAGTCCGGGAGGCACGAGTTCGATCCGTTCGCGCCAAAGCCTGTCGTGACCGAAACGCTGGCTCAGGCGCCAGCTCCTTCAATTCAACATCCTGTGTCCGTTCCTTCTGGTGGACATAGACATTCCGACAAACTTAACTGTTCGGCGCTTTCTCCGGAGGGTCGCGAAGCAGTTGGGTGCAAGTAGTGCTTTCTGGCGGCGTTGATATCTTTCAATGCCGTCTTTTTGTTTAATCCATTGACAAAATGGCCGAAATGTGGTATATTTAGTTGTTCCATAATTCACTAAAATAGTGGAAAATTAGGTGTAGCCGCAGGCTTTAGCCTGACGAAAGGAAATTGATCATGGAAAAGGCAATCGGGTGGCTGACATGGGCGTTCTTGTTCTTCTTCATCGGTGCGGCTGTTGGTGGGTGCGCAAGCGTCAAGGTTCGACGCGATCTGACAGATTCGAATGGAAACGTTCTCGGATCTGTCGAAGTTGATCAGAATTTGGCGACCCAGGAAGGCGCTGCACGACTTGTTGCATCGGTCGGCGATTTGCAGAATGCAGATCTCGCTGATCGCTCTGATTTGCGCGCGACACAGATCGCGGCAAAGTCAGTCGAGAAAGGTCAGTCGACGGCTTCTGCGACGAATGGGGGTCAAGTGACGAGCGGCTACAGCTACAATCAGTTCGGCTATGTTTATGGCTACGGTGGATACAACGGCTACGGCCAGATGTTTCCGGGCGCAAGTCCGGAGATGATGTGGGTCGAGGCCGCTGGAAGGCAGAGCTATTCGCTCCCGCCGCTTGGCCAGACGACTTCGCCTGTCCCGAATGCGGGGAGCGTGACTTCAGACGGTTCGTATTCTGGCGGGCTTGCGACTTGTCCTCAAGATAGGATGCCAAACACGCCTGCAGAGCAGGTGGCATGCATTCGGCAGGATGTGAACGAAGTCTTGCGAGCTCATCGACAATAGCCAAGCGGGTTGTCCGCTTCGGCTGCTGAAATTATCGCACATTATTCCCTGAGCGAAGGCAAGTTACAGTCTTCGACAGGCTCAGGCAGTAACTTGCCGGAGTCGAAGGGTTTATGTGTGCGATACAGTGGTCCTTAGCGGACCAACAAATGGAGGAGACCATGTTCAAGTATTTCATCTGCCTGGCTCTGGTGCTGGTTCCTACCGTCATCATGGCGGCAATTCCGACACAGGACGAGATCAACTCGGCGTACGAGTTCTGCGACACGAGGTACTCAGGACAGGAAGCGGAGAAGATTCTCGTTCGGGATGCCTGCAAACGCAACGTGGACATTAATGTTCTTCAATGCAGACTGGACGCTGGCGAGGAAGACGCGAAACGGAAGCTCAAGGAAATGCATGGACTGCTTGAGCAGTTGCATAAGCAGATCAAGACTGCTCAAGCAAAGCCGGCCGAGCCGCCTCCGCAGACTCCGCCTCCGCCAGCTCAACAACCCGCGCCGTCAGGCACGTCGCTTCCAGCGTTTGTCGGCGATATGCAGTTCGGAATGGTCGATGCTCCGGGCCAGTTTGCGGCAACGACGTGGAACGTGCCAGGTATTGATCTTCTATGGATCAAGAATCTGCACGGCGGAATCGATCGGTTTCTAGATGGTGCGCAACAGGTTCGCATCGTCGTTCGCAAGAACGGCGTTGTTGTGCCGGTTGCTCACCAAGGTGAGTTTTCGTTCCTTGAGTTCTACGCTGACCTCAACAACGACGGAAAGCCGGACGCCCGTCCATACAAAGGCGTTGATCCGTCGGCAGTAGACGATATCTTCGTCTCTGACGTTCGACCGAGTGATCAAGTCGAGCTGATCTACCTCGTTCGAACGAGGAAGCTCGTAACGATCAGCAATCTTCCTCCGCAGATTCTGTGGGGAAGTCCGACTCGGGCCAAGATGGACCCAACTCGGTTTGTTGGCAGACGCGTTATGTCTGCCTCAACCGCGATGGTTATTCGGTAGCTCTCTTGCGCCTCTATTCAAACGTTCGTCTGAACGTTCTGGGTAGAGGTTCTTTTTGTTAAAACAAAAAACACCAAACGTGATGCTCGGTGTTTATTGGTTTTATTTATTTCGTTGATTCAATGATTTGATTTATCACAAACTCACTAATTGCATAAGCCGCAACTATAATAACGATTCCAATAACTGCTTGCCCCAACATTTTTTTTGATTTATCAACTTTAGCTGGATCTCCGCTTGATGTCATCCAAAGGTAACCTGCGTAGACTACATAAATAACGAAGATTATTCCGAGAACTCCTAAAAATACACGAATAATTCCTCCAATAAGGGTTGGTAAGTCTGAAGTAACATCAGCGCCGATTTTTGTTTTTACTTTCCCTAACGTTTCTGTAGATTTGGATAATTGTGCAAACGCGGTTGCTGGAAGCAAAAGAATCGGTAATATCGAAACCCATGCTCCAAATTTGTGAAATAGTTTCATAAGTTAATATTTACGGTTTTACTTTTTAATTAAGGAGTTGATGCGTCACTTGCTACCGCTAAAACTAGTTGTTCCACAACAAACTTTGTTAGGGCATATGCCGCTACAATGATAATAATCCCAATCAATGAATTTCGCAATATATCTTTTGCTGAAGTGACTTTTTTTGCGTCTCCGCCAGCCGTCATCCAAAGAACACCGGCATAAACTGCCAGAACAAGAAAGATAATTCCTACTACACCGAGCAATACTTGAATAAATCCTCCAACAAGAACAGGCAAAGATGTATTACCAAACCCAGCCTCTTTGTTTGTAGCTGTTAATCCTTTTTGAATTTCCGTTATCGCGTTATTTTGCGCGAGAGCTGGAGCCGCAGACAAAAACATTACAACGGCTGTTGCTGAAAATTGTCGGATGAAGAAACTCATAGGAGTATAAACATTTTGTCATTGCGATAGATTGCTTCGTCGTCCAACTCCTCGCAATGACAGGAACTTTTTTCGCAATGACTGAAATTTTTCTCACAAAAAGACGAATCATCATCTTCTTGTGAGAACCCCCATTTTAAAATGGGGATTGAAAGCAAAACTAAGTTGCAGCTGGCACAGTCGTCGCTTTTTCTGAAGTAACAGAAGTAATTTGCGTGATAACAAAACTCGCGATTGCGTAGGCCAAAAGAACAATAACAAGTCCGACAATGCCGGCGTAAATGAGTTTTTTTGCATCACCGACTTTTGTGTCATTTCCTTGTGAGGTCATCCATTTGAAACCTCCAAGCAAGATAATCACAACAGCGATAACTCCAAGGAATCCAAGCGCGACACGAATGATTGACGAAATTGTATCAACGAGATCCGCGCTTCCCAAACCTGAATCTGAAGCAAATGTAGAACCGGTCGCTCCGGTTCCTCCAAACAACTCATCAGCTGATAGAGCTTGAGCATTTACATTTCCTGCTCCTCCGAGAAGAAGTGGTGCGGCAACGAGCAATGCGGCTGTTGCTCCAAGAGCGAAACCAATATATTTTCTGTTCGCAATAGTCATAAAATAAATTAAATATTAAAAAGATTAAGATTTTAAAGTTATGTATATTTTACAGCATTTTTTGAAAACAAGCGTAAATTGTTATCCACACGGTTATTCAACAGGCTCTGGCGCTTCAAGAGCGCTTCCAGTTGTGAGACCAGCAACAAGAGCATTTACGAGGGTATAAGCCGCGAAAATAACAATAAGTCCAAGCACCGCCCATTTCAAAGTTTCTTTTCCTTGAGTCACTTGTTTTGTTTCTCCGCGCGAAGTTAGCCACAAAAATCCTCCCCAAACAAACATCGCAAGCGCGGCAACTCCGCTTAAACCAAGAATTGCTCGGATCGCACGTCCGATCACAAGTTCAATTGTTGCGCCTTTTCCAAGTGGGTTTGCGAGTTGTTGAGCGAGCGCCGTTGAAGGAAGCAAAAGTACAACAGAGAACAAAGTGTAAAAAAGCTGTTTCATATATGTATTAACATGCCGTCATTGCGAGGAGGAGTTATACGACGACGAAGCAATCTCGCGTAGATTGCTTCGTCCCGCCAAGGCAGGACTCGCAATGACAATAAATTTATTCAGTTTTAGGTTGGATTTGTGTGCAAACTTCAGCTAAACATACCGCGTTTGTTCCGCACGAAGTTCCTTCATTTTTTCCAAGACAGCTTTCGTTTTCAAGCGACACTGTTCCCAAAGTCAAAGATCGCAGTAAAAATTCAATTATGATATACGCAAACAAAACTATAATAAGTCCTGTTGTTGAAATTGTAATGTAGCTTTTTCCTTTGGTAACCATTGAAGAATTTCCATGCGATGTTAGCAGATAAAATCCGCCGATCACATACATTAAAAGAACAAGCGAACCAACAATTCCAAGAATGAACAATGCAACATTAGAAAAAACAATCATAATGTCTCCAAGCGAACAATCACCGGAATTTCCGCATCCTTTTGAAATGTTCTGCATGAAACGTCCGACTTCTTTTTCTGTGCAGACATTTCCATCGCAAATGTCGCTAATGTACGCAAAACTTGCAAGCGGAAGCGTCAGAAAGGAAACTAGAATGAGAAGTAAAGCAAGTTTGCGGCGCATATTTAGAAAGTCTGATTGACTTTGTTTTGAGCGATAATTAACTCTTTTTGCAAATCAGAGCCGGAAAGCGCGGCATCTATCAAATCCAAAAACGCTTGTTCAGTTGCCTGTGCGTCAGAACCTTTATACCAACTTTTTGCAGTGAGAGTTTGCGCCGCGAAAGTTGATAACGTTTCGCTTTCAATTTGTGTATTGATAAGCGCTCTTAGAGCAGTTGGGCGTTTCGCTTTTTCAATATACGAAGTTACTTGATCTTTTTTTGTTGCAAATTGGATAAAATTCCAAGCCCAATCACTAAAATCTGTTGTTTTTGAAATTGTTTCAACCCAATAATTCGCAAAGTTCACAGTTTTCCCTCCTTCAATTTGCGGAACAGACGAGATTGAGAAGTTGAGTTTTGGCGAAGCGGCTTTGATAAGCGGCGCATGGTATGAATATCCAAAAAAGAAAGCGGCTTTGCCATTTACAAATGCGTCAAATGAATTTGGCTGTTTGCTGTTCCATGTGTAAACCTGTTTTAGAGGATTCGCAAAATCTGTGTAAAAACGCACAGCATCTTCTGCCAAAATCGAACCTCCTGACTCATATCCAAAAGTTGCGACACCTCGATCGTCAATCATTTTCACTCCATTTTGCATCATTAGCAAATTCAAAATGTCAGAAGCTCTTTCGACATTTTTGCTTGTTCCAATCGCGGCGCCGGCTTGTAGAACCACGTTGTTTTGTCCTATTTTTGAAAGTTTTGTGACTTGCTCTTGAAACTCTGTCCATGTTGTTGGAGGCTCTGGAATGTTCGCCACGTTTAATAAATCTCGATTGTAATAAAGCGCGAGAGTATCAACAGAAAGCGGAAGCGCGACTATTTTATCTTCACGCACAACATCTTTAACTGCAACTTCAACGAAATCACTTTTTAGCGCGCGCATTGAGAGCGACGGTTCTTCTTTTAGGGTGTAGACTGTTTCTTTTTTGATTTGTCCGCGTGTTTCGGAATACGCAACTTTTGTTGATTCTGGCAGAGGTTTGATCAAACTTTTGTATTCTCCAATCCATGTATTGTGAAGCGAAAAAATATCCGGGCCTGTTCCTTCAGCAAACGCTCGCAAAAGTTCATCTTCGTATTCTTCAACACGTTTTTCTGTGTATTCGAAAGTTACGTTTGGATGAATAGCGCGGTACGCATTCATAATTTCTGAAAAAGTGTTGCTGTCGTCAAAAACACGCCAGACTTTTAGTGTGACTGGTTGAGTTGCAAGTTTTTGCGCTTCGGACGGCCCGCCGCAACCAGCGCCGAGAAATAAAAGTGCAAGAAATACGATGGTAACCGCAGGCTTTAGCCTGCGAAATTGACGTTTCATATTTTCAAATGTGAAAGATATGCCTTGAATTCTTTTCCGATTTCTTTGTGTTTGAGGCCAAGTTCAACTTGTGCTTTTACAAATCCGAGTTTGTTTCCGCAGTTGTGCCATATTCCTTCAAAAGCACAGCCATAAAGCGCGTTTTTATTTTCAAGAAGTGTTTGAAACGCATCAGCTAACCTGATTTCACCATCTTTTCCGGTTTTTTGTTTTTCAAGAAGCGGATAAACTGATGGTGTGAGAATGTAACGTCCGATAACAATGAGATCGCTTGGCGCGTCACTAAGTGACGGTTTTTCAACAAAGCGTTCAATTTCCCAAGTCGTTTTAGAAAGTTTTTTTCCGCCGATCACACCAAATTGCGAGACCATTTTTTTTGGAACTTTTTGTAGTGCGACAACTGGATCGCCGTATTTCTCATAAACATCCATCAATTGTTTCAATGCGGGAGTTTTTGAATCAATTATGTCATCGCCGAAAAGGACCGCGACTGGCTCGTGAAAATCAAGAAATGGAAGCGCGGAAAAAACAGCGTGGCCGTCGCCGAGCGGTTTTGATTGTCGAACGAAAGCGAATTTTGCCAGTTTGCCAATTCCGGACACTTGTTCAAGCTCTTTTAGTTTCTTTTTTTGTTCCAAACGATATTCAAGCTCAAAGTTTCGATCGAAATGATCTTCGATCGCTCGCTTGCCGATCGCTGTTACGAAAATAATTTCTTCAATTCCGCTTGCAACAGCCTCTTCAACAATGTATTGGATAACTGGCTTATCAACTACCGCAAGCATTTCTTTTGGCTGGGCTTTGGATGCCGGCAAAAACCGCGTACCCATTCCAGCAACCGGAATTATTGCTTTTCTAATTTTCATATATAGGATTATATCGCAAAACAGGAGTACACGCTATAATTGAATTTGTATGCGCAAAGAAATAGATCTTAACATTACGAAAACCAGTTATAAAAACGAAATTATACGCAGAAGTCCGTGGATTATTTTGTCGCTCGCGGCTGGAATTGTCATGGTTTTAGTCGGCCGAAATTTTGAGGAACTTCTTTCAGATAAATTGGAACTCGTGTTTTTCATTCCAATGATTGTTTACATGAGTGATTCGATAGGAACTGAAACAATGACGCTTTTTGTGCGCGAACTCGCGCTTCGAAGAGTGAGCATCAAAAAATTATTTTTTCGCGAGGCTTTTGTTGGTTTGTATCTTGGTTTTATAAGCGGTGTTCCGATGGGATTTTTCAGTTTTTTTTGGCTTAAAGATTTTGAATTGTCTGTTACGATCACGATCGCGATGTTGCTAAACGGTCTTGTGGCAGTTTTAACAGGAATGCTCACGCCTGTTATTTTTTCAAAAATAAAAAAAGACCCGGCGCTTGGGACTGATGAAATTACAACAGCTCTTTCAGACAATTTGAGCATTTTTATTTATCTTATTGTCGCGATGCTGGTTCTATTTTAACGAATGGATTTATATCCTTGAGGAACACCTTTTTTAGACAGTACAATTTGCCACAGTTGATTTTTTCTGGCTCTGAAAGATCCCACGCACGCAAGCAAATAGCATTTCCACATTCTGTAAAATCTTTCGTTGTAGTTTGATTTTATTTTGTCCCATCCGTTTTCAAAATTTTCATGCCATGACAAAAGAGTTTTGTCATAGTCTGTTCCAAAATTGTGCCAGTCTTCCATTACAAATAATCCTTCGATTGATTTGCTTATTTGGTTTATAGAAGGGAGCATGCTGTTTGGGAAAATATATTTTTCAATCCACGGATCAGTTGAGTGAACAGAACGGTTGCCTCCGATTGTGTGAAGCAAAAATAGTCCGTCGTTTTTTAGAGCTTTGTGAACAACTTCCATGTAAGTTCGGTAATTTTTATAGCCAACATGTTCGAACATTCCAAGCGACACAATATGAAAGGTACCCTGTAAACTAGACAATGTGTCTACGAAACCGTCATGATGAACACATATGCCACGACGTATCGAGTCAGGGAAAAAAGAAGAAATTTTGTTGGCAATTAAAAATGGACTAAGTGTCTCTGAGGCGGCAACACAGTACGCGATGAGTACGAAAACCCTCTATGCCTGGTTGCGCGGTCAGGTGGACAATACTGGAACAAGCAGTCTTGAGGTTGCACGCTTGCGACGAGAGAACCAAGAGCTCAAAGAAATCGTTGGTTGGCTCACGCTCGAAAAGAAGCGTGGGGAAAAAAATAGATGAAGCAAGAAAACGTATGCATGCTTCATCAAACAAAACAGCTCTAGCGAACAAGCTTGGCGTGAGTCGTCAGTCTCTGTACTATAAAAAGAAGAAGCCCAGGAAAGATCATGAAATGAAACAACGTATTATGGCTGTACAACAAGAACATCCGGCATACGGACACAAGCGCATTGCCATGCAACTTAATGTGAATCGCAAACGCATTTTACGTGTCATGAAACTGTTTCAGCTAAAGCCAAAGATCATGCGAGGTAAGCCATGGAAATTTGATGATATGGGGAAAGAATCCACAGGCATAGCAAATCTTGCGGAAACTATCTGTCCCATTGCCGCAAACGTACTCTGGGTTGGCGATTTTACCTATGTGCCTTGGGATGGAGGATTCGTCTACGTCGCCACTGTTCTCGACGTATTCACAAGAGAAATCATCGGTTTCCACATCGGACTTCACCATACGTCAAATCTTGTCACGCAAGCGCTCCTCAATGCGGCTGAGCGCACGAGTTTTACTCCACAGGTATTTCATTCAGATCAAGGAAGTGAATATGTGAGCGGATCGTATGAAACACTGCTTGCAAACTTGAACGTACGAGCATCTCAAAGTAAGAAATCCTCTCCGTGGGAAAATGGATACCAAGAATCGTTTTACAATAATTTCAAACTTGAACTCGGTGATCCGAAACGCTTCCATGATTTAGGCGAACTCTCAGAAGCGGTATATCGTCAGATTCATTACTACAACAACCGGAGAATTCACACAGCCCTCAAGATGCCACCGGCCATGTTTCACTCATTGCATAAAAACAAAACAACAGCCGTCATAGCTGTCTAACTCAATTATTTTAATGACTGTTTTGGGAAAATCATTGTCTAAAGAAATGGGTACTTGCCATGGGTACTTGCCATCTATTGCCTGTGCATTTAGCTATCTCTCAATCGTTGCGGCTGTCTTGATTGCTGTTGTGGAGTCTGGGGAGGAAGGACAGATCAAGAAAAAGTGGAATGTTGCAATTCTAGGGATAGGCGCGTTGAGCATTGCTCATACAATAGGTCTCGAGAGGACACAAGGTGTTATCTTCGCATCAACAAGTGTTGTCCTTCTCTTCTTGCTTTACTTGATTGGCAAGTCGCGCGCTCTTCGCCCTGCTCCTTCCGCTTCTCCTTCCGTATAGCCGTTCGTGCTGTACGGATTTTTTATTTAAGTAGCATTGGTGGCATTGGGGTCTTGAATTTTATAATTTCCATAATATAAGTAACACTGGGGTCATGTCCGACTATGGACTTTTCCAACTCAACTTTCGTCTGTGTAGTTTTTATTGTGTTGACATCTTTTCACAGGGGTGAAAAGATGTCAACATGGCTAAAGAAAGTCCATAGTCAGACCTGACCTCCAATGCTTTTCATGGGAATCCATTTGGGGCTCATCTTGCATTGGACAGGACTTGCTCTTGACCTTTTTACCAGAATTCTTTAGGATAACGACACTTAATTCTTTATCTGTCCATAACCCTTTGGGCTGTTTGGAATCAACCAAACCAGATATGAACCAATACGAACTTTTATTCATAATCTCCAGTCAATACACTGATGCCGAGATCGAAAAGATCAAAGCTCAAGTTTCGGCTGAAATTGAGACTGTTGGCGGCACGATCGTGAAAACCGAGAATCTAGGGAAAATCCATCTTGCGTATCCAATTAAAAAGCAGAATCACGGAACATACATTCTAGTTTATTTTGACGTGGAAAGTTCTGTGCTTGGACCGCTCATTCGAAAATTATCGCTTACTGACGAAGTTTTGCGTCATACAACTTCTTTGCGTCCGAAAGATGCAGAAAAACGTGTGTTCGAATTGACGTCTTATGTTGCTCCGCTTTCTGAAGAAGCGCGAAAAGAGCATTTCACTCCACAAAACGCAACAGGCGCTCGTCCACCTCGTCGGAGAATTGAAAAAGTTGCGGAGATAGTTCAGGTTGCTCCGACGGTTTTGTCTCAAACTTCGCCAGAGGAATCAAAAATGAGCATGGAAGAACTCGACAAAAAGTTGGATGAAATTTTGAAAGCTGACATAACAGATAATATCTAAAGACCTTTGCGAAACTTGATGAGATTTCGTTGAACGGGGAAGCCAGCCTCCGAAACGTAGCGACAGCTACGTTGAGGTAGTGGCGGGGCCCCGTGAAACGAAAGATCGCAAGTTTCGCGGAGGTCACTCTAATATGTTTTCATTAAACAGAGCAGCCATTCTTGGAAACCTAACTCGCGATCCAGAAATGCGTCAGATTCCTTCTGGGCAGAAAGTTTGCACACTTGGCGTTGCAACAAATCGACAATGGAATGATCCTGCTGGGCAAAAACAGGAGGCAACTGAATTTCATAACGTTGTCGCTTGGGGACGCTTAGCAGAAATTTGCGGGCAGTATCTCACAAAAGGGAAAAAAGTTTATATTGAAGGACGTCTTCAGACAAGAGAATGGGAAGGTCAAGACGGCATTAAACGTTATCGAACAGAAATCGTTGCTGAAAATTTGATAATGCTTGATCGAGCTGGCGCTTCAGCCGCTGGCGCGTCAGGGGCTTCCGCGTTTCAAAACAAAACCACAAGCGCTTTTGTTCCTCCAGAACCAAAAACTATTCAGAATGATCCGTCAGAAAATCGCGATGATGAGATTCGTGTTGAAGATATTCCATTTTAAATAGTTTGAGATCCCTCGGTTTCGCTCGGGATGACACAAAATTATGAACAACAAACCACAACAACAACAAAAAAAGAAAAAACAATGTTATTTTTGCGCAAATAATACAGTGCTAATTGACTACAAAGATGTGAAAACACTGCGCCGTTATCTTTCTTCATTTGCAAAGATCGTAGCTCGAAAACGATCAGGAGTCTGTATGAAGCATCAACGCGAACTTTCAAATGCTATCAAACGCGCACGTGTGATGGCGCTTGTTCCATTTACACAACGATAAAATGAACGCAATTCAAACAATCGCAAAAGAACGAGAAACGATCAATGACACCATTCGATCGTTTTTTAAAGACAGAGGATATTTGGAAGTTGAAACACCGATTTTGGTTAAGTCGCCAGGAATGGAACCGAATTTGACTCCTTTTGAAACAATCGTACGAGAGCCAAATAAAAACGAATATCGAGGAGCTCTTATCACCAGTCCAGAGTATTCAATGAAAAAACTTTTGGGGCATGGTTTAGAAAAAATTTTTACACTCACGAAAGTTTTTCGAAATGATGAGCAGTTTGGCGGATCACACAATCCAGAATTCACAATGCTCGAATGGTATCAGCAGGGCGCGGATTATATGAAGTGCATTGAGGAGACGGAAACGCTCGTGAAAATGATAAATATCAAATTACAAATGACAAATGAATGCCAAATGACAAATTTCAAATGGGAAAGAAAACGTGTGCGGGATTTATTTTTACAATACGTTGGAATTGATTTGGACGCTGCAGATCGTCAAACTCTTTTTGATTCTTGTCTAAGTCTTAGAATTCACACGTCACTAAGTGACACAGAAAGCGATTTGTTCTACCGTTTATTTTTGGAAAAAATCGAGCCGAATCTTCTTGGAAATATTTTTGTGTACGACTATCCAAAATATCAAGCATCTCTTTCGAGATTAACTTCGGACGGAAAATATGGAGAGAGATTCGAGTTATACATGAACGGATTGGAACTTTGTAACGGATTCACGGAATTGATTGACGCAAATGAACAGCGAAAGCGTTTTGAAGAAGAAGCAGAAGAGAGAAAACAAACCAGCAAAACAGTTCATCCCATTGACGAAGGATTATTGTCTCTGTTACCATCCCTGCGAACTCCGACATTTGGAAACGCACTTGGAGTTGACCGACTGCACATGATTTTAACAGACCGGACGAAAATTGAAGATGTATTGCTGTTTCCAGCGGATAAATTATTTCGAGATTATTAAATCGATTCTTCCTACCTTTTGGTCCTTTCAGACCTCTCGGTCCTTTGTCTATTATGTCCTCCCCAAACGACATCAAAAAAGGCACAGTCATAAATATCAATGGCGAACTTTGGTTTGTCACGTATTTTCAGCGTGTGAGTCCTGGAAAAGGAAGCTCATTTGTGCGAACAAAAATGAAAAACATCAAAACAGGCAAAGTTCAGGAAACAAATTTCAAATCCGCCGAGTCTCTCACATTTGAGGAAGTCCAATATAAAAAAATGCAATACTTGTTTAACGACGGGAATCTTTATACTTTCATGGATAACATGACGTACGAACAGGTTTCAATCTCAAAAGCAGATATGGAAGATAGTATTCCTTATTTGAAAGAAGGTTTGGAAGCCAATGTTGTGATGCACGAAGGGCAGGCTTTGAGCGTAGCTCTTCCACAAAAAATTGAGTACACAATCGTTTACACAGAGCCAGCCGTAAAAGGCGATACTGCTTCTGGAAATGTTTTGAAAGAAGCAGAACTCGACAATGGTTTGAAAGTGAAAGTTCCATCATTTATCACGCAAGGCGATCATGTTTTGGTAAATACTGATACTGGGGAGTATACAGAAAGAGTGAATTAGGTGTTATGTTTTAGTCAACACCCAAAACCAAAAACCTTTACTCTTCCGGTTCTGCATTAATCACTTTCAAAATTTCCTCGCGGATATTTTTCATGAGATCTGGATTTTGTCTTAAAGTGAGTTTTGCATTTTCTCGTCCAAGTCCAAGTTTTTCTTCGTTGAAATAATAGTTGTTCCCATTTTTTTTGATAACTTCCATTTGAGTTCCAACATCAATCAAGTCTCCTGAAATCGAAATTCCTTCGTTGTACATAATATCAAATTCGCATGAACGAAACGGCGGCGCGACTTTGTTTTTTACGATTTTCACTTTAGTTCGGTTTCCAATAATCGCTTCAGCTTGTTTTATTTGTGCGCTTCTGCGAATTTCAATTCGAATAGAAGAATAAAATTTGAGTGCATTTCCTCCAGGAGTTGTTTCTGGATTTCCAAATACAACGCCGATTTTCATGCGAATTTGGTTGATGAAAATCACTGTTGTTTTTGATTTGCTTACAATTGCAGCAAGTTTGCGAAGCGCTTGGCTCATAAGACGCGCTTGAAGTCCCATGTGCGAATCCCCCATTTCTCCTTCGATTTCCGCTTTTGGAGTAAGCGCCGCTACTGAATCAATAATAATTACATCAACCGCATTTGAACGAACAAGTGTTTCAACAATTTCAAGCGCCTGTTCACCGGTGTCTGGTTGAGAAATGAAAAGTTCATCAATGTTGACTCCAATTTTTTGCGCGTATTCTGGATCAAGCGCGTGTTCTGCGTCAACATAAGCCGCAAGTCCGCCAATTTTTTGAACTTCAGCGACAATGTGTTGAGCCAAAGTTGTTTTTCCAGACGATTCAGGACCAAAAATTTCAATAATTCTTCCGCGTGGAACTCCCATAACGCCGAGCGCGAGATCGAGAGAAAGACATCCTGTTGTAACAGCATCAACTTTCATTGTTTTTGCCTCGCCAAGACGCATTATTGACCCTTCGCCAAAACGCTGTTTAATTTGCGAGATAGCATCAAGCGCGGCGCGAGATCGCGCGTCTGTTTCAACGTCTTTTGAAATTTGTTTTGCCATAAGAATAGGGTTATAGGGTGAGAGGATTGTAGACAGAAGTAAAATAAGCCTAGCAGAGTAAATCTATTTTATCAAAAAATGAATAAAAATCAAGGGTTTTGTTTGATTTTTTTAACATAGAAATGAAACAAGCGCTCAAGTGAGCGCAGGTATTGTGTTATCTTTTTTTGACATTGTTCAAAAACGAACCTATTTATCCACAAGCGGCGCCAGCGTGATAGTCTTGTCTTGATTTAGAAGTACACGCCGATATTCAATAGCAGGTTTTGAATATCGTTTCATTCCTTCGATTTTGATAACGTTCAGTCCGCGTTCAAGAGCAATTTCGAATTCAAACGCCCCTTTTTTTGTCATAAGAACTTCTGTTCCATTTATGCGTACACTAGATCCGTCTTCTGCCTGTCCGGACA
>JACQXU010000056.1 GCA_016208545.1 Candidatus Uhrbacteria bacterium
GAGCGCGCCGTGGTCAGCGCCGAAGTGCCCTTTGAGCGGACCATTGATCATGGCCCACCAAAGCGAAACCACGAACAGAATACCGATCACCTTCCAATGCACTTGCCATCCGCGACGGAAGATCCAATGCCCAAGAGCAAAAAGACCAACCGACGCAAACGCAAGCACCACTATTTCAAGAACCGCACTCATGCGAATTCTCCTTGCCGGTGACCGGCTTGCAATTTGTTGAATATCAAGCTATCCCTTCACAATATACCAAAAAACCGCGTTTTTGTCAAATAACGCGGTTCAATCTTCACTTAGTGACGCACTTATCAAAACTAACGGCTAACAGCTAAAAGCTAACAGCTATTTTCTAATCGCCGCCTTCACAAACCCAACAAACAATGGATGTGGATTCATCGGGCGTGATTGAAACTCCGGATGAAACTGTACGCCTACAAAAAACGGATGATTTTTGAGTTCGATTATTTCCACCAAATCTTGGTCAGGATTCACTCCAGAAATAACAAGTCCTGCCTTTTGCAATTTCTCTCGATATTCATTATTGAATTCGTAACGATGGCGATGCCTTTCTTCGATCAACGCACGATCGTACGCTTTTCGAGCAATAGTTCCAGCAACAAGTTTGCATTCATACGCGCCAAGTCGCAGAGTTCCACCGTAACTTTTATCTTTCACGAGCTCTTCCTGTCCAGGCAAAAGATGAATAACTGGATACGAAGTTTTCTCATTGATCTCTGTTGTGTTCGCGCCTTTGAGCTTGGCGACGTTTCGCGCAAATTCAATCACAGCGCACTGCATTCCATAACACAAACCAAGATACGGAATCTTTTTCTCACGGCAATATCGAATGGCTCGAATCTTCCCTTCCACTCCGCGCGAACCAAATCCGCCAGGAATCACAATTCCGTCCATTTGCGAAAGTTCTTTCAATTTAGCAGGAGATTTTTCATACTCTTCTGAATTGAACCATGTAAGTTTTGGCTTTTTCCCTTGTGCCCACGACGCGTGTTTAATTGCCTCGATAACTGAAAGATAAGCATCAGACAGCGTAAAGTCGCCTGTGCTGAAATACTTTCCAACAACACCGATTTTCACTTCACTATTTGCGCTTACAATCCTGCCAATCATCTGTTTCCATTTAGTTAATCCTGCTTTTTGACGAGGCTTCATTCCAAATGACCACAAAATTTTCTCACCAAATTTTTGTTCTTCAAACAAAAGCGGAACTTTATAAATTGAATCAACATCCGGCGATCCAATCACGTGATCGGCATGAACGTTACTGAACATCGCTAATTTTTCAACACGAGGTTTATCTATATTTATCGCTGAACGCGCAACAACAAAATCCGGCGTAAGTCCGGCTCCCATCATTGTGCGAACTGCTTGTTGCGTTGGTTTGGTTTTCATTTCGCCGACAGCCGCCGGAACAGGCATATAACTCACCAAAATGTTTCGAACTTGATCCGGATATTTCATGCGCATTAAACGCGACGCTTCCAAAAACAAAATGTTTTCATATTCACCGACCGTGCCGCCGACTTCAATCAATACAAAATCCGCGTCAGCGTGCTCTGCCGCGCGTTCGATTCGCTCAATCACTTCATTTGGAACATGAGGAACGACTTGAACTGTTTTTCCTCCGAACTCAAGATTTCTTTCACGTTGAATTACCGACTGATAAACGCGGCCGGTTGTCATGTAATTCACTGAAAGAATATTTGTATCTAAAAATCGTTCGTAGTTTCCGATATCCTGATCGGTTTCGTCTCCATCAACCGTTACAAAAACTTCGCCGTGTTCAACAGGATTCATTGTTCCTGCGTCAACATTTATGTACGGATCAATTTTTATTGCCGTCACTTTGAAACCTTTGCTGATTAACACTCGGCCAAGCGCGGCCGTTACGGTTCCCTTTCCGACACCGGACATGACACCGCCAACAACGAAGATGTAATGATGGAGCATAGTTATTTTCCTTCGACAATTATTTTGACTTCGGCTTCAAAACCATGAGGCAATAAAATTTTGATTGAAATTTCTCCAGGCTCTTTTATTGGTTCAACAAGTTGGATCATTGATTTTTCAATTTGTTTGAATCCTTCTTGTTTGAGCGCGCTTGCAATCTGCTGATCGGTAACAGCGCCGTAAAACGTTCCTTGCTCATTCACTTTTTGCGTCAAAATCAATTCATAACCATCCAATTGTTGCGCAAGGTCGCCGTAAACAGACAAATCTTTATGAGCCTCTTTTTTGAGGGCCTCGTCGCGTTCTTTCAATTTTCGCAAAGCCTCATCTGTTGCCGCGATCGCTAGATTTTGAGGAAACAAAAAATTACGTGCATGCCCATCGGACACTTCAACAACCATTCCCTCTTTTCCAAGCGTTTTTACATCTGAAAGTAAAATAACTTGCATACGCGAATAATAATATCACAAAACGGCCGCGAAGGCCGTTTTGAGTCAGATATCTACGTTTTGCACTTTGTGCACTTTTTATCAAAGAGCAAAGCGAGCGCGGACAAACCAACAAGGATGTAAACTAGCCGAACTAGCCATCCCCATGATCCAAATATAACTTCAACAAGATTCCAGTCGAAAAGTCCGACCAGTCCCCAATTGATGCCGCCAACCCAAAGAAGCCACCAAGCAACGCAATGTACGCCGCATTTTCCATCTTTCATAAATTATTAGTTATGAATTAGCCGCGGGCTTTAGCCCGCGAATTGATAATGTTATTTTATCATCTTAAGGCATTATCACCTAAACATTATCCACAAGGTAAATAGAAAGAAAGTAGTAAAGTATAAATATAGTCATGGAGTCAAAATCACTAAGTCATGTAGTAACATAACTACTCCAAGACTTCATGACTCCAAGACTTTGACTTATGACTTCACTACTTCCCAATATGATGTCAACTTCTATCAAAAATTTTCCAAAACAATTTTCATACGATCCTGTTACTTATAACTACTCACTACCCACTACCCACTACTCTCACTATTTTGTAATTGGAATGGGCGGATCGCACTTAGCGGCGGATCTTGCAAAAATTTGGAACCCACAACTTCCGCTGACTATTGTTTCAGATTATGGACTTCCGCCAGAAGTCACAAAAAAAGATTTAGTGATCGCGAGTTCATATTCTGGAAACACTGAAGAAACAATTGATGGCTTAAAAATCGCGCTAAAGAAAAAACTACCAGTTGTTGTAATAGCTGTTGGCGGAAAACTCATCGCACTTGCAAAAAAAAATAATCTGCCATATATCCAACTTCCTGACACAGGAATCCAGCCACGTTCAGCGTTAGGATTCAGTCTGCGCGCACTTTTGAAAATAGTTGGAGACGAACGCGGATTGCTAGAAAGCAAAAAACTTGCAAAAACACTTGATCCAATCAAATTCGAAAAAGCCGGAAAAACTTTGGCGAAAAAACTCGAAGGTCGAGTTCCGGTTATTTATTCATCTCTCAAAAATTCCGCGATCGCGTATAACTGGAAAATCAAACTCAATGAAACCGGAAAAATTCCTGCTTTTTATAATGTGCTACCAGAACTCAATCACAATGAGATGAACGGATTTGATGCTCAACCTTCAACAAAACAACTTTGCAATAAATTTCATTTTATATTTTTGAAAGATAAAAAAGATCATCCACGCGTGCAAAAACGAATGGCGATTCTTGAACGACTTTATCGTAATCGCGGTTTGCCAGTAGAAATTAGTGAACTTCAAGGCAAAACAGTGTTTGAAAAAATGTTTTCTTCGCTTGTTTTAGCTGATTGGACAGCGGTTTACATCGCAAAACACTTTGGTTTGGAATCTGAACAAGTGCCAATGGTCGAAGAGTTTAAAAAATTGATGAAAAACTAGGTGCTATTGACAAAAAAACAGCATATTGGTAATTTTTGGTCGCAAGTCCGGAAATGCCGGACAAGTTCCAAAATTCCAGATCCCCAAAGCGAGAGCGAGAGGGGGAAGGAAGGTGTTGAATGCTCTTCAAGGACTTGGAGGTCAGGAAGATCCTGACCGACTACAACGAATCTCTCGGTGAGAGCGCCGAGCTCGACGTCGAGAAGGTTTGCGGTGCTCTGACAAAGGCTGGCGGCGGCGTTGAAGCCGTTGCCAAGGAACTCTCGTACGAAGAGATCACCAAGGCCGGTGTTCCTCCGGCTGTCGCACGCGCAATCGCCGGGGTCTGGCGCGCCAGCAGGGTCGAGGAGAAACCCGTTGCCAAGCCCGACATGCCGGAAGTTCAGGTCGGCGGTGTCGAAGGAACGTTCAAGGGCCTGGCTCTCGCGATAGGAAACGTGACCGCGTTCGGAGACAAAGAGCTCATCGAGATCTACGAGCCGCTCGGAGCGGCCACCGTAATGGCCGAGCTTCTCGTTCGTTCAGAAAGAAA
>JACQXU010000057.1 GCA_016208545.1 Candidatus Uhrbacteria bacterium
TCGTAAAGATGCGTCTTATGAAGTTATGCTCTCAACAACAGATTCACAAGGCCTTGATGATTACACGCGAATTTTTGCATCAACGGCTGGAAATTTGACAGGCGATTATTCAGATCAAACTTTGTCTTTTTTCAATCCAGATACAGACGTGCAAAATGCGCAAAAGTCATCGTACAAAATTGGAGAAGAAGTAAAATTAGAAGTTCAGCAATATGGAAAAAAGTTCGAAATGACAGAAGGCGGAAAGTTTATTTTCATTGAAACGCAACTCGGAATTCAACAATATTCGATTTCTGATTCTCCTGAATATGCGTTTGAATTTGAAGAAAGAGATGTGCCGAATGTTTCCGTGTACGGAGTTTTGTTCACAGGTGACAGTTATGTGAGTGTGAATTCATATTTTGGCAGAACAAGCGGACGTCGTATTGATTTCGATGAGTCATCACGGAAATTGGATGTTGCTGTTTTACTTGAGCACGATCAATATCGTCCAGGCCAAACCGCAAATGTTCAAATTGTTGTGAAAGATAAAAATGGAAATCCAGTTTCATCAGAAGTGAACGTGAGCGTTGTTGACGAAGCGTATTTTTCCGTTTTTTCTGAATCAGCGGATCCATTAACAACTTTATATCAAAGATTGCCAAGCGGGATTTCCGGAGTTATTACAAGCCACAAAACTGAATTTGGAATTGGCGGAGCAGAAGGAGGCGGCGGTGGTGAAGGAGAAGCGCGCAGTAATTTTGTTGACACGGCCGCATTTATAAAAGCGAAAACAGACAATGAAGGAATTGCAAATGTACAAATTCCGCTTCCGGACAACATAACGTCTTGGCGTCTTACAACACAAGCGATTGACACAAATGGTTTGCAAGCTGGTGTGTCAACAAAAAATGTCTCAACAACTTTGCCGTTTTTTTTGAACGCTTCTATTCAGCCAACTTATCTAACTGAAGATCAACCGGAGATTTTGGTGACAGCGGCTGGCACGCAAGTCAAAACAACTGATTTAATCAAATTCGAACTTTTTGTGGACGATCAAAAAGATGGTTCTGTTTTGAATACAACTGTCGGCGAGCGAGCGCATTTGGCTTTGCCAAAACTTTCAGAAGGAGAGCATCGTGTTACGATTAAAGCGCAAACAGGAACGCTCAAGGACGCTGTTAAATATCCAATTCGCATTGTGAAATCACGATTGTCAGTTCCGGTCGTTGAAGAACAAGAACTTCAAACCGATACAAAGTTATCTGGCGCAGAGCAAGGTTTGACTTACGTAACTTTTGTTGATGGAAATGTTGGAAAGTATTATCGCGATTTGTTATGGATGTCCTGGCGCTACGGCGATCGCGCTGATGAAGCGACTGTCCGTTCTGTTGCAACAACTGTTTTGAATGAGGTTTTTTCAGCCAAAGAGTCAATTCCAGAAATTGATGTGAGTTCTTATCAAAGTGGAGGGATTCGGTTACTGCCGTATTCTGATTTTGATCCAATCTTGACTGCAAAAATTGCTCTTTTGAAAGATACTCCGTTTGACGAAACTCGTATGCGCGGAGCTTTACTTTCATGGCTGTATGGAGCTGATTCAACTCGTGTTCTTTCATATGAAGAAGCGGCATGGGTTTATGCCGGGCTTGCCGCTCTGGATACTCCTGCGCTTTCCGAAATGAAGCGTTTTGCAAAACAAGAACTTCCTGATGAGGCAAAACTTGCTGTTGCGATCGGATACGCATTTTCCGGAGACAAAGAAAGCGCGCGTGATATTTATGAAAAACTTATGGAGTCTGCCAAACGTGAAATAAAATATGTTTGGGTCGAACGTGAAACACCGGAAGAAACAAAAGAAGCAAACGCACAACTTGCGCTTCTTGCCGCCATGTTTAATGAAGTTGAAGATCGCGATGGGCTTAGTTTGTACGTTGAAAAACAATCGCGAGGTCAAACATTAACTATTTTGGAAGAACTCGCAACAATCAAATCAGCATTGCCTTTTGCTGTGTCTGGCGCATCGAAAGTTTCTTTCGATCTCAAAGGAGAAACAAAAATAGTCGAACTTGCATACGGAAATTCATCAACGCTTGTTGTGTCTGCTGAAGAACTGGATGAACTTCAACCAAAAGTTTTGTCTGGCAATGTTTCGGTAATCACGTCTTATCAAAAACCGATTTCATCTTTACCAGACGTTTACGAAAAGATTTCAGTGAAACGTCGTTTTCTCAATATGAAAACAAAAAACGACAGTTCGAGTTTCAAAGAGAACGATTTGGTTAGAGTTGAATTGAAATATCAGATTGATGCCAAACTTCCTAATGAAAGTTTCCAGATCACAGAAAGCGTTCCGTCCGGACTCACGCCAGTAACTTGGCGAGGAGGTTTGGCAGAAGATGAACGTTGTGTTACATATCCAGAAACAGATACTGATCAAACACTAACATTTTTTGTGAACAAAGGTTGGTATTCTAAGAATTGTCCGCTAAATACGATTACGTATTATGCGCGTGTGTTGAATACTGGAACATTCAAAGCAGAGCCGGCTTCAATTCGCGCATCGCGCGATCCGTCGCTCATAAATTTTTCAAATGAAGACACGATTACAATTCAAGAGTAAACAAATTAAAATGGGGGCGCTGTTATGCGCCCTCGTTTTGGTTTTTGCAATACTGTTGACGTTTTTTCACAGGGGTGAACTTTTGTCAACAGGTTTATTTTTTTCAAACGCGTCACTTTCCAACACGCTTTTTTTAAACGCGCCACTTTTTCGTATTGACCAAATTCCAAACATCGAGAAAGTCCTTACTTCTGTTGGAAAAACAGACCAATCGAATTTTGATTCTGAAAATTCGCGTGCAGAAATTCAAGCCGCGATTTTGCCGCATCACACTGATATCGGTCAGCAGATTGACGAGTTTTGGTCAGAAATCGCTAGGAGAAGTTCACCAGAAATTATTGTTTTAGTGAGTCCAGCGCATTTGGATCAAGGCAATGCAAATGTTCAAACAACAAACGGTATTTGGGAAACACCTTTTGGCGATGTTCAAACAGATGTTCGATCAATTAAAGATTTGAAGATTTCGATTGAACCAGAATCGTTTGTGAATGAACAGGGAATTGCAACTCACATGCCGTACATCGCACATTATTTTCCTGAAGTTCCAGTTGTTCCAGTTATCGCGCCATCTAGATCGGGTATTACAGACGCAACAAAGTTTGTTTCAAAATTACAATCGCTCGATAAAAAGATTTTGCTTATCGCAAGCATTGATTTCAGTCATTATCTTTCTGAAGAAATTTCCGATGTGAACGATTTTGAAACCCAAATTGCGATCGCAGAAAAAAATTTTGATAAAATTGACAGAATGAATTCCGATTATCTTGATTCGTCTTTCGCGCTTGATACTTTTTTGTTATGGAAAAATTTTTCCGGTTGTCTTTCACAAACAAGATGGCATAAATACAATCCAGTTGGCACGAGTTATTTTGTTTTTTATTGTTCCGAACGTCCACTTGCGCGTTTGAGCGCGGTTGGCGACATCATGCTCGCGCGCGGAGTTGGTAAACGTTTGAATAATCTAAATATAAACGCAAATATTCTTTCAGATCTGCAAAAAGTTGATGTGCTTATGAAAAGTGTGACAGGCGAAAGCGATTTGTTGTTTGGAAATTTGGAAAGCGTTTTATCTGACAAAGGCGAACCAATGTTAAAAGAATATGTTTTTGAAGCTGAACCAAAACTTGTCGATTTGTTAACACGTTGGCGATTTAGCCATTTATCTGTTGCAAATAATCACAGTGCAGATTATGGAAGGTCAGCATGGGAACAATCAGTAGATATTTTGCGGACGAAAGGCATTGTTCCAGTTGGCGGCTATTCAAACGAGACCAAAATTGAAACAGTGACTGCTGGCGGACAAAAGTTTGCGTTTTTAGGTTTTGAAAATTTAACGCGACCATTTATCAAAAAAGATGTTTTATCTGCGATTAAGAACACAACTAAGTCGAATGATATTGTTGTGGTTTCAATGCATTGGGGAGAGGAGTATCAATCAGAACCAGATTCATCAACCGTTATTCTTGCTCGAGAAATGATTGATGCTGGTGCTGACATTATTTTAGGGCATCATCCTCATGTTTTACAACCGGTTGAGAGATATAAAAACGGTTTAATTTTTTATTCACTTGGAAATTTTATCTTTGATCAAGTCGGAGAGGCGCAAAATACTAGCATGATCGCAACGATTGATGTATTTGAAGATGGTGGAATGTCGTATTTTACAGTACCAGTGAAAATAGAAGGAGGATTTCCGTTTTTAACATCTGACCTCTGACATCTGACTTCTGACCCCCGTTAATTATCCACAGGTAAGTGGATTTTTTTGTTGACCAGTGTTTGAGAGTGGTATAAAATGGTTTTAGATGGAACAAAGTGGGGATCGGGATGAAATATTCCTGGTGCTCACTTTTTGTCAAATTGCCTACATATTTATGTTCATCGGCGAGTATAAGCATACACTCGATGACAAAGGCCGAATTGCGATCCCAACAAAGTTTCGCAAAGCGCTGGCAAAAGGAGCAGTTGTTACGCGTGGTCTAGACACGTCCCTCTTCCTGTTTCCCAAGGAGGAGTGGGATAAGCTCGCTCAAAAACTCGCGAGTTTGCCCCTGGGGCAATCCAATAGCCGTGCATTCGCCCGACTCATGCTTGCGGGCGCAATGGATGTTGCGTTGGATAAACAGGGGAGGGTCGTGCTTCCGGAATATCTTCGTTCGTATGCGCTTTTGAAAAAGAATGTCATCGTTGCAGGTTTGTTTAACCGTTTGGAACTTTGGGATGAGACGAAATGGGAAACATACAAGAAAAAAGTTGAAGGCGATGCTGACAGTGTGGCTGAAAAGTTGGGGGAGTTAGGATTTTGATGAGGTGGTAGGTGGTAGGTGGTAGATGGTAGTGGAAGGCTTTAGCCTTCCAGGAGCTGGAAGTGGTGCGAGCCAGACGCACCAGTTCCGGCTTCTTATCTGGAGGAAACAAAATTATGTTTACGCATAAATCAGTTCTTCTCCAAGAGGTGCTTGATCACCTTCAACCGGAGCCGAATCAGAGTTTTATTGATGGGACTGTGGGGCAGGGAGGGCATTCGCGTGCCATCCTCATGCGTGCCCTCTCTGTAGTTCCATCAAACAAAACTAGACTTCTTGCGATAGACCGCGACGCAGAGAATCTATCTGTCGCGCGCAAGCAGTTATCAGAGTTTGGCGATTCTGTCGTGTTTGTTCATGACAGTTACGCCAATGTCAAAGCCAACGCGTACGCTCATCAATTTACTCACGTCAATGGAATCCTTTTGGATCTTGGGTTCGCTTCCTCGCATGTGGATGATCCGCGTCGAGGATTCTCATTTCGTGCGGAAGGTCCGCTCGATATGCGCTACGACACCTCAAAAGGGATGACAGCGGCGGACATAGTAGATACGTGGAGTGAAGATGAACTTGCGCGCATTTTTCGCCAGTACGGCGAGGAAAAACAGGCAAGCCGTGTTGCGCAGGCAATAATTGCCGAGCGCACACAGCACAGATTTTTAAAAACAACAGAATTGGCAGCGTGCGTGTCGCGCGTTTTGCGATCATCCGGCAAAATTCACCCGGCAACCAGAGTGTTCCAAGCACTTAGGATCGCGGTGAATGATGAGCTAGGTGAATTGAGACGTGCGCTGCCCGATTTCGTTGATCTGCTTTTGCCTGGCGGACGATTGCTCATCATCACGTTCCATTCTCTTGAAGACAGAATCGTGAAGCAATTCATGAAAGAGAATTCACAACTTCGCGTTGTGACAAAGCACGCGATCAAGCCGTCCAAAGATGAGATTCAAAGCAATCCTCGCGCGAGAAGTGCAAAACTCCGAGTAGCTGAGAAAATAGACATTTGACATCTGACAGTAGCCTTTAGCCATTAGGAAATAAAATAAGCAGTTAATTCAAAATGATTTCGGATTTCGATATTCGAATTTCGAATTTAGTTCATACGTTCCCCACGCGTATGTCTCCATTTTCAACTTCATTTTCGCGTCCAAATGTAATTCATCATTCAATTTTTTTCAGTTGGATTCAATCCAATCAAACTTTATTGAATATCACTTCTTTAGCTTTACTATTGATTTTCAGTCTTGCATATATCATTCAAATAAATCAAACAGTTTCAAAAGGATATCAAATTCGCGAACTTGAATCGGAAATTTCAGAACTAACTTTACGAAATCAAAAACTTGAAGTTGTCACGCAACAAGCGCAGTCATTTGAAAATGTCGAACTCGCAACAAAAATGCTCGGGCTCGTGCGCGCAGAACGTCCAACGTATCTTCAGTCAGGCGAACCGTCGTACGCATTGGCGGAATAGTGTGTTATACTTTTTACATGTCTGAAATTCAACAGGCATTTCAGATTTTTACTGACATCAACTGGCTTCAGCCGAGTTGGGATCTTTTCATTCTTCTTTTTTTTGTAATTTCATCTCTCATTTACGGAATCTCACTTGGACGCGATCGCATCATTGTGATTTTGGTTTCGATTTATATGGCGCTTGCGATTGTAAATTACATTCCGTTTATCAATTCTTTCACTGCTCGAATTTCAGTGAACGATGCTTTTGCACTGCGTGTTTCAGTTTTTCTTGGCGTATTTATTCTTCTATTTTTTTTCTTGTCGCATTCAGCTTTGCTTAGAACGATCGGACACGCCGCGGCTCAAGGGCCGCTTTGGCAAGTGATGATTTTTTCATTTTTACACGTTGGTTTGCTTATTAGTGTGACGCTTTCTTTTTTTCCGAGCGATCTTGCTCACGTTCTTTCTGGAACAACACAAGCGCTGTTTACAAGCGAAATTGCAAAAGCCGCATGGGTTTCACTGCCAGTTATCGCGATGATGGTTTTGGGACGCAATTACGATTCTTACTGATTTGCACAAGCACGACTTCGAACAATTTTATAAATTGAATTTAGATCGTATCTTTCGATACGTTTATTTTCGTGTTGGACAAAATCGTTCTGTTTGCGAGGATTTGGTTTCGGAGATTTTTACAAAAGCGCTTGAACACTTTAATAGTTTTGATCCTGCGATTTCAAGAAGCGCTTGGATTTATCGCATCGCACATAATCATCTTGCAAACTATTTTCGAGATAAAAAACCAGTTGTTGACATTGAAGAAGTATCCATTGTCGCTAAGACAAAAGATCAAACAGAAATTCAAGAAGCGCTTGGGCATTTATCAAAAGAAGATCGCAAAATTGTTACGATGAAGTATCTCGAAGGGTATAATTATCAGGAAATCGGTGAAATTTTAGGAAAAACAGCCGGATCTGTGAAAATGGCCGCTCATCGAGCACTAAAATTGCTCAAACAAAAATATGTTGACACGAATTGAACGACAACTTAAAAAAGAAAAAAATTCCGCGATTGTCACGAATGAATTTCGCACTGCGCTTTGGTCTAAACTTTCAGCGGAAATTGATTCAAACAAAATTGCACAGCCTTTTGCTTTGCGTTTTAGATTTGCAGTTGTTGGAGTTGCATCTTTTGTTATTGTGTTCGGACTTGGAACCGGCGTTTATGCCTACGAAAGTCCGCAAGTCGTTGAAGGACACACACTATATTTTTTAAAAAACAATGTTGAAAAATTAGAGGAACGATCGGCTTGGACACCGGAAATGCGTGCGCAATTTCGAACACGAATGGTTGAACGGCGTTTGCGCGAAGCAAAAGCTAATCAAGATCAGCCGGAACTCGAATTGCGCTTGCTCACAAAAGCCGGACGCGAACTTGATTTAACAGTCGAAGAACTGCGTGGAGGTTTGAAAAATGAGCAAAAACGTCAAGAAATCATCAAAAAATTGAAAAAAATCAATGCGCGTTACAAATCGTCTGCAGGTCGTGTATATATAGACGTAAGATAATTATTAATCTATGAGACCTCTGCAAAACTCGCGATCTTTCGTTTCACGGGCACCCGGACATATCTTCAACGTACACTTCGGTACGTTTTCAGATCTGCCAGCCCGTTCAACGAAATATCATCAAGTTTTGCAAAGGTCCGTGATCTACGTCTATATGTCAAAATTATTCATTGTCGTGCCAGCAATCGTGACGCTTCTTGCGTTGCCAGTGGCGGGTGTATTTGCCGCTGAACCGACTCAAGCGGAACTCGAAGCGCGACGTCGAGCGCAGATTGAGTACAAAATCGAGCACATGACCGCGGTGCACAGTGCGATTCGTGAACGTTTCGCCCACAAGCAGGCATGGCTTGCTCAAAAGAAAGAGGATTTGCGAGCTCGTCATCTTCGAATGATGGAATGGCGAAAGTGGAAATCGGAAAATAAGTAGGAAAGTAGGAAAGGGAATCACCCTTTCCTATTTTTTTGTATTATGCGATCATGTTTTGGAAAGCAAACCATATGTCCATTTTACTTTTCAACACACTCACTAAAAAAGAAGAGGAATTTCAGCCTCTCAAACCTAACAAAGTTGGCATTTACACTTGCGGTCCAACGGTTTATTGGTTTCCGCACATTGGGAATATGCGAGCTTATTTGTGTTCGGATTTGTTACGACGGACTTTTGAATACAATAACTTTGAAGTTGAACTTGTTATAAACATCACAGACGTTGGGCATTTGACAAGTGACTCTGATGAAGGTGAAGACAAAATGATTGTTGCAATGAAACGAGAAGGGAAGACAGCGTATGAGATTGCTGATTTTTACACGAAAACGTTTTTGAAAGATTTGAATCGTTTGAATATTAAACCAGCGCATTATTATCCAAAAGCAACAGAGCATATCGCTGAACAAATTAAAATGATTCGTGATATTGAACGAAATGGTTTTACATACCAAACAACAGATGGAATTTATTTTGACACTTCAAAACTTCCTCAATATGGAATTTTGTCAGGACAAAAAAGTGAAGAGAAACAAGCTGGCGCGCGAGTTGAGATGAAGGAAAAACGAAACGCAACAGATTTTGCATTGTGGAAATTTTCGCCGGTTGGTTCACGACGCGAGATGGAATGGGAATCGCCGTGGGGAAAAGGTTTTCCTGGTTGGCACATTGAATGTTCAGCAATGTCAATTAAATATCTCGGAATGCCGTTTGATGTTCACACCGGCGGTATTGATCACATCCCGGTTCATCACGAAAACGAACTTGCTCAAGCGATAGGATGTTGCGGCGCTTATCACGCGCGTTTTTGGATTCACAACGACTTTTTAACTGTTGATGGAGGAAAAATGAGCAAGTCGCTCGGAAATCTTTTCACGATTGATGATTTGGTTGCGAAAGGTTTTGAACCGATCGCGTATCGTTATTTTATTTTGGGCGCGCACTATAGAGCGAAGTTGAATTTTACATGGTCAGCTCTTGAGTCCTCGCAAAATGCGTTGCGACGTTTGCGACAAATCGTTCGCGACTGGGATTCTCCTGAAATTGGTTGCGCGGAATATGAACAGAGATTTTTGGATGCGATCAATAATGACATAAACATTCCGCAAGCTCTCGCTATTTTGTGGGAGATGGTTGGAGATGAGAAAATTCCAACATCAGCACGAGCGCGATCTATTCTCAAATTTGATTCTGTGCTTGGACTTGGTTTGGAAGATTATGTTGGAAAGCGGCTAGAGATTCCTGAAGAAGTTTTGGAATTAATGCGAAAACGTGATGAGGCGAGAGCGAAAAAAGATTGGGGAGAATCGGATCGTTTGCGAGAAGAAATTAAAAATAGAGGATATAAAGTTGAAGATACCGAATCAGGCATAAAAATTATGGAATGAAATGAACTGTTGCACTATGTTTCCGGGCCAACGGACTCTTCGCCGTTGTTCCCTCCAACATAGTGCAACAACTCATTTAAACCTATCACGACATTATGAAAAAAATTTTCTTTTTAATCGCGATTCTCGCTTTTATTGGAGTTGGATGTATAAAATCAGTTCCGCAACAAACAATCGGCGCATCGCATTTTGGTCGTTTGGTTGGAGGAGATGTAACAGAAAGTTCAATCAAAAATGGATGGGTTCGTCCGCATCCAGGTCCATTTTGGTGGGATCAAATCGAAAAAGAAAAAGGCGCGCCGTACGACTGGTCTGTTACAGATCGCGAAGTTTTGTATTGGCAAGAACGCGATCAAGCGATCTTGGCAACAATTTGGCCTTATTCGCAATGGGATCAAAATTCGTGTCATCCAAATAATCCAAAAGTTAAACATCCATTTGGTGATGAAATGATAAAAATGAACAGCCTTTGTCATGTTGAACCATTTCAAAATTGGATTCGAGCAATGACCGAGCGTTACGACAAAGACGGCATTGACGATATGCCGGGCCTCAAATATCCAATCACACATTGGGAAATCGGAAATGAACCAGACTTACAGACTCCGGAATTGAGTTTTTTTCAATCAGGTCCGTTTGCTTATTTGGAATTTTTTCGTTTAGCGTTTGATGAAATAAAAACCGCAGATCCAAAAGCGACTGTTCTGTTCGGCGGAATGTCAGGCATCAGTATGAACTCGCTTGCGTTTTGGCGTGGAGTTCTCACAAACGAACACGACAGAGGAGACGTCGGTAATATTCATTCGATTCAAGCGTCAGACCAGTTTTTCTCAAAAGAGTACCGTGAATTTTGGAATGGGCTTGGCCGTGAAAAACAACCGTTTTGGATTACGTCAGCACTTGTTGGTTCGCTTGAAGAAGAATTGAATGACGACACGAAAGCTCAAAAAACTTTCACAGGTTATGTTTCAGCATTCGCAAATGGCGCAGAGAAAATTTTTAATGCCAGTGAAAAATCAGAAGCAGTTTTTGAATTATTAGTTCAAACGATAGATGGTTTTGAAACTGTCGAATGGCAGACTGATCAATCTGTGAAATTTATTTTTCCAAAAAAGACAGTTTACGCGCTTTGGAACGGAGCTGCTGTTCCAGAAAATATAAAAGGAAAAGTTGATGTAATATATTACGACGGGACGAGAAAAAGGATCAATTTGCGGGAAGTAGATACAACAAGACCTTTGTTAATTATTCCCTGAGCCTGTCGAATGGAATATGTTTGGCCTCATTCAAATTTTTACTGGTGATGGCAAAGGAAAAACAACAGCCGCGCTTGGCGAAGCATTGCGCGCTGTCGCGATTGGAAAAAAAGTTGGAATTATTTTTTTTGACAAAGGCGGAACGCATTATTCCGAGCGAAAGATTCTGGATAAGCTCGGGATTTTTTATTTAGCAACAGGTCGTGATCGTATAGATCCAAAAAATGGTCGGTTTGATTTTTCAATTCAATATATTGATAGGGAAGAGGCGGAGCGAGGTTTGAAAGAAGTTCAACGATTGTTTGACGAAGGATTTGATTTGGTTGTTTTGGACGAGATAAATTCAACAACGTCACTTGGAATGCTTTCTGAAAAAGATGTTTTGTGTTTGATTGATTCAAAACCTGAAAAAACAGAATTAATTTTGACTGGTCGAAACGCACCAGAATTTTTTATAAAAAAAGCGCACCTCGTGACAGAAATGCTTTTACAAAAACATTATTTTTATTCTGGCGTGAAAGCAAGAGAAGGATTGGATTATTAAAAAAAATCAAGCGTATGAACGCTTGGAAAGAGAGTTACCTTTCGCCTGGACTTCTGTCGATTGGCGAAATCGGCGAGGTCGGTTGCGAAGCAGTCGTGATCTTGTTTTCGCTTGGTCTGGTACACCTGCAGATAATGACCTGGTACCGAACCTTGTTTTCTTCTCGAGCGGTCGCTGTCGAATCGTCTCTCTGATACTCGATCTTATGATCCACGTGCGGACAAGTGCCTGCGCCTGCGTAATCGAGATTGAAGAATATCTCGTGGCACGGTTCCTCTGAATGAACAGTTGAGGCTTCGGTCTTTGGAGTATTTGCTTCTAGTGCTCTCCTTTGTTCATCGACTGTTTCTGGGTCACAGCCGATACACGTTACGAGAAGCACGACGAACAAGAGCATGTACACTTACCCTTATGAGGTGACAATATGCTAGGTTAGGGGTAACAAAGGGTAACTCCTTTGAAATATGCCTAAAAACCATACCCCTGCAGCTCCAAGAGATATTAGATTCCGTTGGTATAAACAGGTCGAACAATACA
>JACQXU010000030.1 GCA_016208545.1 Candidatus Uhrbacteria bacterium
GACATACCGGCGTAACCGACTCTCTAGAAGAAGACGGCGACGATTACCGCGCCTTGATGAAGCGGAGGCCTGTGCCCTGTGTCTCGCCGAAAATGCGCAGTACCCAGAGTCACCACTGTTTCGCTTGATCTCGCGAGAAACGGTGCTCGTACTTCTGCCAAGACGCACTGCGATGCTTGCATGGGATGCACCACAGGCCAAACCAATGCTGATTTCCTCTCGTTCGCTGTCTGACAGACGAGAATAGGTGACTGTTTGCATACGAAGTGATGGTATCACCTCGTTGCGCTAGATTGTTGACTCCAAGTAATAAATCCCCCAGCTTGAATCTCCCAAAGATCTTTGTAGATTCCTTTTTTGTGTTTAAGCAACTGTTCATGGGTTCCTTCATCAACTACACGTCCGTTATCAACAACTACAATTCGATCCATTTCCATAATCGTTGAAAGTCGATGCGCGATCACGATTGTTGTGCGCCCTTCCATTAAATCATGAAGCGCTGTTTGAATTAACGCCTCTGATGCTGAATCAAGAGA
The DNA here is from genome assembly GCA_016208545.1 of Candidatus Uhrbacteria bacterium. Lineage (GTDB taxonomy): Bacteria > Patescibacteriota > Patescibacteriia > UBA9934 > GWF2-40-263 > JACQXU01. Next base: position 537 of record JACQXU010000030.1, read on the forward strand.
AGATGTTGCTTCATCAAGAACAAGAATCGGAACATCTTTAAGAATCGCGCGCGCGATTGCAACACGCTGACGCTCCCCGCCGGAAAGTTTCACACCGCGCTCACCAACAAAAGTTTCATATCCGTTTTGAAGTTCAGAAATGAAATCATGGCATTGAGCTTTCTTTGCCGCTGAAATCACTTCATCGTCAGTCGCGTCGCGACGACCGTATCGAAGATTGTCTATTATCGTTCTGTGGAATAAAATTGGTTCTTGAGGAACAACAGCAATTTGCGAACGCAAACTTTCTTGAGTAACTTTCGCGATATTTTGATTTCCAATAATAATTTTGCCGCGATCGATGTCATATAAACGCAATAACAATTTTGCGATTGTTGACTTCCCTGCTCCGGACGGTCCGACAAGTCCGACTTTTTCTCCTGGTTCAATCATGAGATTAAGACCTTTAAGAATTGAACGCGTCTCATTGAAATTGAAATACACATCGCGAAATTCAATACGACCATTTTGCGGATCAAGCGGTTTTGCATTGCGCGAATCAATCACATCCGGCATTGTTTCCATAATTTCAACCATTTCATCGGCGTCCGCCAATGCTTCATAAGAATGTCGAATCAGCTTTCCAAAATCCCATAACTTATTAAAGAGTCCGACTAAATATCCTTGCACCAAAACAAAATCTCCGATCGTGAACGTTCCTTCTTTCCACAAGCGAACAGCAATGTACATCAATACAAACTCAATTCCGATCATGAGCAATGCTTGTCCAGCTTCCATAGATTCGTGCAAACGCCAAGTGAATGTTGCTAGACGACGATATTGTTCTGTTATCGCTTGGTACAACGTTCGCTCTTGCAAAGTACCGGTGAACAATTTTACGGTTGTGGCATTGGTGATTGAATCTGACAATACGCCCGTCGCTTCAGAATCAAATTGCGCTCTTTTTTTATCATAAGGATATTTAATTAAAGAGAACCAAAAATTGATCAAGATAAAAAATATTGTCCACCCTGCGAGAATGAGTCCGATTATTGGATGACGAATTGTGAGTACAACAACAAATCCAACCAGAATAATCGTGAGCGGAAAAAATCTCCAGATCAATTGGTCAACCAATACATCAAACGATCGTTCCAGTCTTCCAACTTTTCGCACAAGTGAACCGGCGAAATGATCGAGAAAGAAACGATGAGAATGTGTGTGCAATACCGACAGCGCTGAACGGGAAAGATCAACAATAACCTGCGGATTACGCCAAGACATGAAGAATCCTGAAGTTCTCCAAGCAACCCATGAAAGGAAATGAAAACCCATGATCGTTAATATAACTCGAATTAGAATAGATGTTTGATCATTTTGATCAAACATCGCGACAGAAATTAAATCAAAAAACTTTTTATAATAAAAAGGGATGATGATTTCTGTTCCGCTTGCAAACAAAACAGCAAGTATGATCGCAAAAAACGACCATTTGTACGGACGAACATGTTGCCAATATATTTTCAATATGGATTTGATTTGAATTTTTTCCATAATTTCTCCTTTTTTATTCTCTCTCAAACTCTTTCCGCCAAAAGCGACAAAAATTTTGTGTTTTATGAACGGTTGCACATGTCGGAGGGAGTCGAGAAGGAGTAAAGAAGCCAACTCCTTGGCTTCGTACCTCCGAGACGGGTTGGACGATGTCTGGCTGAAAGCCAGACCGTACAACACCTGCGACGAAGAGTCCGCTGGCCCGGAGACATTGTGCAACCGTTCATTTATAGAAACAAAAGCGCCGCTTTTAGGCGGCGATTTGATCAATCTTGATCTTCGTGAAAGGCTGGCGATGCCCGACATTGCGTCGGTATCGAACTTTAGGCTTATACTTGATCACGGAAACTTTTTTCGCGCGACCTTGTGCAAGCACAACAGCCTTCACTTTTACGCCGCTAACAGTAGGTTTCCCTACTTTTGTATCTTTTCCATCCAAATCTGAAACTAAAAGCGCATCAAATTCAACAGAAGAGCCAACTTCGTTTTCGAGTTTCTCTACGTTCAGTTCTTGTCCTTCTCCAACAAGATACTGTTTTCCTCCGGTTTGAATTACAGCAAGTTTCTTCATATTTCGCCTTTTATTACTAAGAACGAGAAAATTTTACTCTTTGCCCAAATCAATGTCAAGTTGGTCTCCAATACCTAAATTATGCGCTTTTACAAACCCAGCCGGAACTTCCAAAACACTGTCAACAGGAGTTGGCGGACGATAAATCGTCATTGGCGGATTTTCAACTTGAACATCTGTTTCAAAACCAACGATTGTTTGATTATCAAGCCAAATTATATCAATCGGAAAAAACATTCCCTTCATCCAAAATGGAACTAGTGTTTCATTTTCGAATAAAAACAACATTGAAATCGGTTCTTTTTGTCCTGAAAGACCAAGTTTGAACTCAAACTCGTTGTCAGCAAAAAGAGGAGAAAGTTGAAAACCATCAGGAAATGTAATCACAACTTCATCTTTCGTCGAATTCGGAGTTTCCCTCAATGACATAAATAAAATTATACCCAGAATTATCAACGCAATTATTATCAAACAAGTTTTTGTCTGCTTTGAAGAAAAAGCGTGCTGACACCAAACGCTGACGCAATGAAAATATAAATAAACACAACGCGTTTTTGTCCCAAACCAAGATCGAGCAAGCGATGATGTAAATGTTTCCGATCGCCGTGAAATATGTTTCTAATGCCGCCGGTTTTACAACGTCGAGCAACAACCCAAATCACATCAAAAATCGGGATTCCCAGAACCAACAAAGCTGTTGCTAATTTTCCTCCAGAAATTACAGCGAGTGTTCCAAGAATAAATCCAACAAATGTGCTTCCGCCTTCTCCCAAAAAAATCGAAGCTGGATGAAAATTCCAAAAAAGAAATCCGAGGAACGCACCGATCGAAACTGCAGACAACAACGCGACATCAGGTTGAAAATAAGCCGCTGTCAGGGAAAGCAACATAACCATAAACGCACCAATCGTGCTTACGCTTGTGGCGAGCCCGTCCAGTCCGTCCAGAAATTTCGTTGTGTACATTACAATCATCATCCATACAAAAACCAAAATGTCAGATTGAAATGATGTTAGATAAATTATTCCGCCAAAAGGATTCGTTAATTTTTCCACTTCGATTCCAGAACCAATTAAAATCAAAACAGCAAGAACCGGTGAAATAAAAGAAAGCCGCGGCGGTAAATCAAATCTGTCGTCGAGCGCTCCGCCAACCATGAGAATAAGTCCTCCAATCAACAAACCAATATAATGAAAAGATGTGATTTTTCCGTCTGTCAATTGCGACGAAGTCAAAAGCAAAACTATAAGCACAACCGCAAAGGCAATATAAATTGCAAGACCTCCAAGTCTTGCTGTAGTGCGAGTATGAATTTTCCTTGCTTGACTCGGACGATCAATAAAAGCTTTTCGAAACGCAAAATGTTTAACAAAAACCGTCGCAAAAAAAGAAATAGAAAATGCGATAATCGCCCAAATAAGAAGAATTATCATCATAATTCTGCGGCTTTTTCAATTCGAATTCCATCTGTTTCAAGGACGATCGTATCGCGGCGTTTAACTTCTTCCTCAAGAAGCGCATTTGCGATCGCATTATCAACTTCCTCTTGAACAAGACGCCGCAAAGGCCGCGCGCCAAACTCCGGATCGTAGCCTTTTTGAGCCAAATTCGTGATAACTTCGTCTTCTGCTCGAAGATGAATTCCTTTTGCTTCAAGACGCTGTGAAACTTTCTCGATAAGTCGGCGTGTAATTTCAACAATCTGTTCTTGCGTGAGCGGATGAAACACAATCACACCGTCAAAACGATTTAAAAGTTCTGGACGATACGAATTTTTTAATTCCTCTTCAAACTTTGTTATGTCTTGAATGAACTGTGTGCCAGCATTTGATGTTGAAATAATAATCGTATTTGTGAAATCAATTGTGCGGCTTGATGTGTCAGTCAAACGTCCGTCGTCAAACACTTGCAAAAAAAGATTCAAAATATCAGGATGAGCTTTTTCAAATTCATCAAGTAAAATAAGTGCAAACGGTTTTTGACGAACAGATTCAGTGAGAAGATCAATCAAGCGCATCGAACTTTCTTTTTGTTGATATTCAGACATGTCAAAACGAATCATGTTTTCTTCACTTCCAAAATATGATTCAGCAACGGTTTTTGCAAGTTCTGTTTTTCCAACTCCAGTTGGTCCGAGAAATAAAAATGTCGCGATCGGACGTTTTTGACTGCTAAGTTGTGTTCGCGCACGCCGCAAAGCAGACGCAACAGCAATAACCGCTTCTTCTTGCCCGACAACCCGGTCATGCATTCGTTCTTCTAAATGCAGTAAAATATCTTTTTCTTTTTCTTCAACTTTTGTTGTTGGAATTCCTGTTTTTTCAGCAATGAGTTTCGCAACATCTTCATCTGTAACAATTGCGTCAGCACCTTTTGCCTTTACGACCATGAGCGCTGCTTCTTTTGCAAGTTCGATCGCTTTAAACGGCAAATAACTTTCATGCATGAAACGATCAGACAATTGCACGATTTTTTCAATCGCCATGTAAGTGAACGTGACATTTTGCTGTGCCTCAATACCGAGAATTTTTGATTCAAGCACATGAATCGCTTCACGAGATTCAGGTTCTGATACTAATACTTTTTGAAAAACACGACCTAACACCGAACGCTCAATTACAGATGTGTATCCTTCAAGAGTCGATGTCGCGATTGCAAACGTTCCACTGCGAGAAAGAAAATCAACAAGAATTGGCGCGAAATCTTCTGTTAACTGATCCAAATCAACAAACGACAAAAGAATGTTGCCGGATCGAATTGCTTCATACAAAACTTGCATTAAACGCTCCTGGGCTTCGGCTGGCTGTGTGCCGGAAATTAGTTGTGGAATTGAAATTCGCACAAGCCGTTTATCTTGAAGTACAACTGGCACGCGTTCTTCTGCCATAAGCTGTGCGATGCCGTCCAAAATTGTTTCTTTTCCAACTCCATCAGGCCCGACAAGCACGACACTTTCTCGCCCGCCTTCGATTATGCGGAAAATTTCTTCCAATTCTTTTTCACGATCAACCAAAATCGGCAAACGGCCTTGAACAGCGGCTGTTGTCAAATCTTCTGAAAACACGTCGAGAGTCGGGGTCGCGATTGCTGTCATTGCGCGATTCATTGCTCCAATTGGTTTAAACGATGCCGACCTCCGATATTCTTCATACCGTTCACGCATTTTTTCATGAATTCTTACCCATTCGACCATATTTTCAAGTTGTTCATTTGAAACTCCTTGATCGAAAAATAATTCTTGAATGAACTGATCGCGTTTGAACGCTTCAAAAAAAATTTCAACCGCTCCGACAGAATTACGGCTTTGCTGATACGAATTTGCAAACGCAGAAATAAGCGTCTGCTCTGATTCTTCTGATAAAGAAATTACTGTTCCAAGTTGGCGCGAAGCAAGACGGCGGCTAAGCGGATCTTTAATTTTTTCAAAACTAATTTGCAAACGTCCGAGAACAGCTGAAACATTTTCATCCGAAAGTGAAGAAACAAATAAATGAATAGGCTCGAGATCTGTATGACCAAACTGTTGTGTTAAAGAAAAAGCCGCATCAACAACAGCTTGTGCTGGTTGAGAAAAAAGCGGAGTGATATTTGTTTGTTCAACATCCAACTCAAAAGGAACTGGAGATGGAATAGTTTCTCTGATCAGACGACGTGGAATTTTTTCTTTTTGAGATTGCTTCTGCGCGATGTGATAAAAAGAAAGTAAACAAAAAATTACTGACAATAAAAATAAAAAAGCTTTCAAGTTCGGCTCAAACCAAAAAGACGATTCAAAAAAGAAAAAATCATTTGTTAGAGCGGCAAGAATGAGCAAGATAATAATTCCAAGTCCTGCGCAAAGTAAAAAAACAACTCCCAAAAGTTTTTCAGCTCGTTCTTGCGCAAGTCGCTTTTCAACAGCTTCTGTCGTAAGTTCCTGCGACCAGACGTATTGTTTTTTGCCTATTTTTATTGAAAACCTAGGAATCATAATAAATGATAAAAAAATCCAACAATTGCCAATGGCAAAATAAAAAGATAAACAACAAAAAGAACAAACAATGCGAGCACTAAAATCGCAACACCGATTCCGCGCGCAAAAATCATAACAAGACGAATTCCAAAACTAATCGCGCGTCCGACAAAAGATGTGTCGCCGTACATCGGAACAAACAAGTTTTTCACCCACACGCCGAGCGCAAAGGTTTTCGACACGTCTTTCACGATTTCAAAAAACCATTGGGCGACCAATCGAAGTCCTTTGCCGTACCACCAAACAGGCAAGCTTACAACGCGCAGGAAAAACAATTGAAAAAACATATAAACCTATTCTAACACATTTCTAAGTGATCGCATTAACTTCAAATAAAACGTCAAATTATGAATCGTTGCCAGACGATAAGCTAAAAGTTCTTGTGTCAGAAAAAGATTGCGTAAATAGGCCGTAGTTATTGTTTTGCATGTTTCTCACTCACAAAACGTGTCGAGTTTTGTAGTGTTAAATTGAAATGCTTCGTTTGTAATATGTTTGAGAGAATAAAATTTTTCCTCGAAATTATTAAAATCAATCTCTCCTGGATCTTTTTGCCAAACAAAAAGCGATCCGTGTCGCGCGTTCCGCGTTGGAAGAACACAATCAAACATATCAACACCCATAAAAACGTATCGTACAATTTCTTCCGGCATTCCACCTCCCATAAAATAACGCGGTTTGTCTTCAGGCAAAAATTGAGTTGTGAATTCCGTAAAGCGATAGCAATCTTCTTTTGGCTCTCCAACAGAAAGTCCGCCGATCGCATAACCGTCAAAGCCGATTTCGATCAATCCTTCAGCTGAACGTTGTCGCAAATCTTCGTGCGTACCGCCTTGGACTATTCCAAATAGCAGAGGTTGTATCTTGTTGGATATTAGCAACGGCGTCATGCCGAAGGGAACAGCGGCGACAGTCCGATGACCCGGAGACATAGCGCTGTTGCTCATGTTTAAGTATTCCTTGCATCGTCTCGCCCATTTTAGCGAACGCTCCATTGCATCTTTGTATCGTTCATACGAAGAATCGCCTGCCGCGACATCATCAAACTGCATTGCGATGTCTGATCCGATTGCAACTTGCATTTCCATTGATAATTCCGGCGTGAGTTTCATGCGAGATCCGTCAATGTGAGATTGAAATTCAACTCCGTTGTCAGTAATTTTATTAAGTCGCGCCAAACTGAAAACTTGATAACCGCCGGAATCTGTTAAAATAGGTTTTTGCCAATTCATAAACTCGTGCAAACCGCCGAGTTTTTTTATTCTATCAAGTCCCGGACGCAACAATAAATGATAAGTGTTTGAAAGCAAAATTTGCGCGTCAAGATTTCCCATGTCTTTGGATGACAAAGTTTTCACTGCGCCTTTTGTCGCGATCGGCATGAAAAACGGCGTCTCAATTTCACCATGCTGAAGAATCAATTTCCCGCGTCTCGCTTTTCCTTTTTTATTTA
>JACQXU010000005.1 GCA_016208545.1 Candidatus Uhrbacteria bacterium
ATGCACAAGTGCTTTATGACTGTCGAGAAACCCGACATTGAGAGTGCGCACTTCGCGCCTGCGCACCAGTTCACTCTTGGAGAGTGTTTACACGACGTGAACACTCTCTTTTTCTTTTGAAACTAAAACGCCCAGCTTTCGCTGAGCGTTTTAGTTTATACAATCCCTCGAAGCTCAAACGTAGTTTGAGCGAAGTGGGATGGTGACCCCAGGGGGAGTCGAACCCCCCTTACCAGGATGAAAACCTGATGTCCTAACCGATAGACGATGGGGCCGAAAATTTTGAAACAAACGACCTTGTGGGTCAGAAGATATCACACTGCCGCAATAATATCAAGAGAATGTGATAAAATGGTTTTATATGAAGCAATCGACCCAACACATGACAATTGAAAAATGGTTTTTCATAATGGTGACAGCAATCGTTGTGTATCTTTTTTGGAAAATTATTCAGCCATTCGCTCTTGTACTACTTACTGCCGCTGTAATGGCAATTGTGCTTGCTCCAGTTGATCGAGCGCTTAACAAATTTCTAAAACACCCTCGCCTATCTGCCGCAATTCTCTCGATCGGAATTGTAATTCTTGTCCTTGTTCCTTTACTTCTCATCGCGCTTGTCATGGTTCGACAAGCGACTGATCTTTTACAAAATTCTTTTGGAAATAGCGGATGGATCACAAGTCTTCAATCTATAATCCAGCCTATCGCCGCAATTTTGCCGGAAAATGTTCAAACCTACATTTACAATTATAACTTTCAAGAACTCGGCACAACCGTTGGTAAATGGGCTTTGCAAAATATCGGAAATATTTTTTCCAGCGCAACAAATCTTCTTCTCAATACATTTCTGTTTTTCATCGCACTCTATTATTTGATCGTTGATCGTAAAAAATTACAAAATGAAGTGCTCGCGCTTAGCCCTCTTCGCGATACGCTTGACAAAAAAATGTTCAAACGTGTTGTCGCGACTGTACGTTCCGTTGTTTTCGGTGTGTTAATTCTTTCGTTTATTCAGGGAACCCTTGCGGCGATCGGACTTTCGATTTTTGGAGTTCCTGGCGCGCTCATTTGGGGAGCGGCAACAGCTCTTGCCGCGCTTGTTCCGGTTGTCGGAGTTGCGCTTGTGCTTGCACCAGCTGTTTTGTATTTGTTTTTCACTGGCTCAACAACTGCCGCGATTGGACTTCTTGTTTGGTCTGTTGTGATGGTTGGATTGGCTGATAACTTTCTTGGTCCATACCTCATTAAAGGAACAACAAACATGCACGCGTTTTTGGTTTTACTTTCCGTGCTTGGCGGGATTCAAATGTTTGGTTTTATTGGAACAATAGTCGGGCCAACGATACTTGCCGCATTTCTAGCATTGATTGAATTGTACAAAAGCGGCGTGCTGACTAAACCAGCATCTTAGCTGTTGCAACAACAGCGGCTCTTGCATATCCTTCTAGTCTTGGCGGTATTTGCTCCGGCAAAATTTCTGGTCCCAAAATTCCAAGACCGATCGGTTTCATAAATTCAAGTTGAAGTTTGATAATCGCATAATAAACAACATGGCCCATCACAAGGCCGTGTTTTGTTTCACCGCGTTCGATAATTCCAAGCGCGACAGCTCCATCAATATCATCGCGCATGAGTAGACGTTTGAGCGCGAGTGGTTTTTCAATTGAACCAGGAACCCAAACTTCCTCAATAATTTGCAAATCATTTTTCGTAGCCTCATCGCGCGCCGCGATGAGCATTTGCTCGGCTTCTTTTTTGTGAAAAGAGCCGAGTACAATCGCGATTTTTTTCATATATTCCTGTCAAATAATTAATAACTTCATGACTCCATGACTCTCTCCACTGTCTCCACGATAGTCTGTGTCATTGAATCAATCTCAACATTAACTTTATCGCCAACTTTTTTTTCGCTAAATTGTGTCAAACGCAATGTTTCTGGAATAAACCAAACTTGAAACGTGCCTTCATCTTTTTTTGCATCTACAATTGTTAGTACTTCATCCAAGTCGAATCAACTTTAAAAGTCATCGCTTTGTTATTTTCCGATTCGTGCACGTCAATAATTTCCGCAACTGTTGAAACATGGCCCGATATAATATGCCCGCCGATTTCATCTCCCATTTTTGCCGAACGTTCTATATTTACAAAATCACCAAGTTTCAAATCGCCAAGTGTTGTTTTGCGAAGCGTTTCTTCCATAACTTCAAATCTCACGCTTGTGTTGTTGATTTTCACAACCGTCAAACAAACACCGTCAACAGAAATACTCATTCCTAATTTTATCCCTTCGCAAAGTTCTGGAGACAACTCGACTTCAAAACTCCGAAGACCTGGCTCGTCTTCCAAAATAACGACTGGAAATTTTCCTTTGATAATTCCTGTGAACATAAATAAAAAAGTCTTGGAGTCATGGAGTCTTGGAGTAAACCATTCAACAACTTCGCGATTCTGACTCCATGACTTTAATATTCCTGACTCCATAACTATTTCTAGTTAAACAAAAAGACCCTTTCGGGTCAAGAGAAGTCATGGTTCGCGCAAGTTGTTCTCGCGCAAAAAGTCGTTAATCGCAGATTCGATCTGTTTTGGATCACGCGCAGAACCATTTCCACGCGCGTTTCCGAAGATGATGTCTCCTCCACCGAACTTGTCGCCATCGTCTTCAAGCGCATTGAGGTATTCACAGATCTCCGGCACTGGAAACCACCAGATGTACTGGCTCTTGCGGCAGACAGTGTAAACCCATCTGTTGTCGGATCTCTGTCTTGCACTCACGAACGCTCGAACTCCGCGGTTTGCCATTCTCATTCGTGCATGCGGACCGATTTCACGCATCAATACCCAGCCCGATCCTCCGCCGAGCTCTTCGAAACGGTCGTCGATCGGACGAATATTTCCTCGCGAAGCGAAATATTCCAGAACTCGACCAGAAACATCCTCAAGAACAGACATGTGCGCGGCGCCATCTTTTGTGTCGATCGCGCCTGAAAGCCGAAACCTCCAATACGGGTCGAAAATCCACGCGCATTGTCCTACGATCGGAAGGTCGCTTGGAATATCAACAAGACCACTTGCTCTATCCATTTCCTGAATGTGACCGAACAGACGATGAAGAGCCGGGGCTACGCTAGGTCTCATTTGAGAGGTGTGAGAAAACGCGAACCACGCAAGCGCCACGTCTGGATCGCAATCATTCATCCAGACACGAACTTCCTCTTTGCCTGTTGGCACGAACAAATCAAGAAGTCCTTCGCGAATCCCGACCAGAACTTGGCTTGAAGTGCAGAGCATTGAACTGCGCGGTGGACCTTTGTGATGGTCAAAGTTGATATGAAGACCATTCTTATCAAACTCTGGCGGATCATAGACAAATCCATCAAGCGCAATTGAACGCGGCGGCATGTTTGCAACAAAGTGATCCCATGAAACAGGCGCCATTTCCGGATGCATTTCTGGAATGAACGGCATCTTTTCCCTTTCATACACCAAACGGTGTTTTGACAAATTACGCCAAGAATAGCCACATGTCAAAGAATCATATAAAATGTTTTTGTATGCCCGGTAGGACAACAATGATCTGCCTCCTGTCCTTCCGTGTTTTAACACAAACTGTACGACATCCTACGTAAGGAGTCGTAATAATGTCAGTTAAAGAAATACTAACAAATAATAAATATAATTGTTGTACTACCGGGTATGCAATCGTTTCTTCTCACTTCGTTGTTTCTTTTTTTAGTATGGCTTCTGCTCGCATTCTTTTCTCAAAAAACAAGACGCGAGCAAATTATAATGAGTTTTGTTGGACTCGTGCTCGCACCAGGAATTTTGGTAATTGTCGCAAATGATTATCGAAATATAATTTCTGATTCAATTGCAGGAATCGGAATCGAGGATTTACTGTTTTCGTTTTCACTTTTTGGAATCGCGGCAGTTATCTACCAAATCGCGGTTGGACAACACACGCACAAATTCAGAGGGGTGCGATACAAGATGACTCATCCGGCTTTCCATTGGTATGTCCATTTAATTATTATTCTTGGCCTTTGGATGTTCACTTCGCTTTTGCTAATCGAGATTTTTGAGCTCGCGTCAATCCGAGCGCTTATTGTAGGCGTCTTTGTTGTCGGAATTCACACTATTGCTGACAGAAAAGATCTTTTACTTGATGCGCTTTTGTCAGGATTTTTAACAGCTGTTCTTGTTTTTCTTTCAGAACAAATTTTTTTCGCGCGATTGTTTCCAGACGTTGTCGAAAATTTCTGGCGATTCGATCAGATAAATTTATTTTTAATCGGCGGTGTTCCTGTTGAAGAACTAATTTGGGCGGCAATAGCAGGATTTACTATCGGACCGTTGTACGAATGGTTAAAACGATACCAGTTAAAATAATCCACAGATGATCGATTGACAAACAAATTTTTTCGTGATGAAATATAATTGAATAGAGTTGAAAAATAATCCTCCCGTTAATTCATGGGAGGTTTATTTTCCAAAAACATATATGGTTTCAAAAGAAATAACAACTAAACAACTGTCACAACAGATAAACACTCTTGAAGGTCGCTTTGACACACTTGAAGGTCGCTTTGACACACTTGTAAATCAAGTAAGTACGCTCACAAATCATTTGGATGAATTTATTATGTTTACACTGGAACATGTCGCGACAAAAGATGATCTTTCTGCAGCTAAAGAAGAACTCCGAGGTGAAATGAATATCCAAAAATTGGATATTATAGACCGAATAGACATAAAATTTGCTCACTTCAAAGGTGAATTGACAGCCCATTATAAAGCCTCTGACAAAAAATTCAACTCACTTATTGAACTTCTTAAAAAAAGAAAAGGGATAAGCAGACAAGAAGCAACAAGACTACTTGGTTATTCGTATTCCAAAACCGCAAGATAAAATAAACTTGGATTTGTATTAAGCGTATGTTTGCCTGCGACGAAAATGAGAACGCCGTCTTGTGGCACGCGAACCTCTTCCCCATCTTCATATTTTCC
>JACQXU010000023.1 GCA_016208545.1 Candidatus Uhrbacteria bacterium
ATCATTTCTCCGGGCCAACTGACTCTTCGCCGTTGTTCCCTACGAAATGTTACAACCGCTCTTTTTTAATCTCTTCTCTACAATTCGACAAAGCTGTTGTCGCCGACAATCAATCGATGGCCGCTTTTGGGATGAGTGCGAGTGTAGTCAACAAGAGTGGCATTCAGTCCAATCAAACTATTTACGATCCGACGCGTTGTGTCAATTGTCGCTCCATCAAACACAATCGAATGTTCAACTTCTGTCTGATTGATTTTTACATTATTGCCTATCGCAGTGTACGGACCAATGTACGAAGAAGTGATTTCACAATTTTCTCCGATCACAACAGGACCGCGAATTAAAGTGTCGGCGTTAACGTGTGTATTTTTTCCAATACTAACCATTCCTTGAATCTGAACGCTTTCTGACAGTTCACACTTACAACAAAAATGTTCGCGAGGAAGATCATCCATGATAAGAGCATTGCCTTCGATCAGAGCATCTGGAGTTCCGGTATCTTTCCACCATCCTGTAATTTCCTCATGTCCTGTTTTTGCATTTTGAATGTACCAAGTTATGATGTCAGTAATTTCATATTCTCCTCGAGCGGACGGTTCAATAGTTTTGAAAGCTTCAAAAAATTTCTCGTCAAACAAATATATTCCAGTAACCGCAAACGGCGATGGCGGATTTTTTGGTTTTTCGATTGTTCTTATAAGTCGTCCTTCTGCATCAAATTCTGGAACACCAAATCTTTGCGGATCTTTCACGCGGGAAAGCGCGATCATGCAATTCAACTCTTCATTTTGAAACCGCTCAACAAATTTTTTAATACTTCCAAGAATAATGTTGTCGCCAAGAAAAAATAAAAAGCGTTCGCCGCGAAGATATTCTTCCGCGTTTGCAACAACGTGCGCAAGACCTTTTGCCCCGCCGCGCTGTTCAACATATTTGAAATGCGCGCCAAACTGCGAACCGTCTCCAAGCGTGTCAGCCATGAGCTGAACTTCACCAGGATTTACATTGATGATTATGTCTGTAATGCCTGCATCAATGATTTTTTTAAGCGGATACAAAAGCATCGGCTGATTCGCGAGTGGAATCAAATGTTTGTTGCGAGTCCAAGTGATTGGACGAAGCCTGGTGGAATGGCCGCCTGCCGCGATGAGAGCTTTCATAGGAAGAAGCTGAAGAAGCACAACTGTCATCCTGAGCGAAGTCGAAGGATCACAAGTGATTATGTAATCTGGAAGTAACTTAACAAAAATCGAATCTGTTGACAACTACGGCCAAATAAGTGTCAACGGGAAGTGAATTTTTCCTGTTGACAAACCGTTTGCAAATGTTGACATCTTTTCGCGGGTGTGAAAAAATGTCAACATGACAATAATTCAAAACTTTTAAAAAATATGCCGAAAATTTTTCAACAAAAAGCTATACTACAATTATTAAAATCACTAGAAAACGAAATACTGATTCCACCAACACAGAACTATTTTGGTCAGCGTGCAAAAATCGGACAGGTAAGAAAAGTTGGGCAAGAGCAAGCTCGTCTCCGTAGAGAACGGTATCAGCAAATACAATATCTAAAAAGAAAAAAATGGATTCTTTCAAAACAAACTGAAAAAGGATTGTTCATAAAATTAAGCGACATTGGAAAAAATGAACTGATCGCCAGATCAGCTCAATCAAAGCCAAAGTTATCTGGAAAAAACGTATGTCTTCTTATTTTTGATTTTCCAGAATCTGCGCGCAAAGGACGCGATGCGTTTCGTTATTTCATTAGGACGCTAGGATTCAAACAGGTTCAAATGAGTGTATGGAAATCAGATAAAAATTATGTGGAGGATATTAAGCGTTTCATCGAAGACGCAAAAATCTCCAAATGGATAAAATTGTATATTGCAAACGAAAAATAAATTGATTTTTGATGATTGTGAAAAATTCATTAGACAATTCATGAAATAATTGATTAGACAATTTGTTGACAAAAGTTCACACCTGTGAAAAGTTGTCAACAAAAAATCGCACCGAGTTGGTGCGAAACGAGTTGAGATGGAAACGAGTTGAGACGAAAAGAAGCAGAAACTAGATAAGCAGACTCATCAGAGAATGCATATGACCGTTCAGATAACCGAGTCTGCGAAGGTCACGCAGTGCGCTCAAACTGATCCATGCGAAATTCTCTGGTTGTCCAGTTGATAGAATCTCCGATTCGACCACGTCTCGAGAACGAACGAGTATTGTGCCGTAACGATTCAGCTTTTCGAAGAATCTGCCACCGTCTTCGACCGCATTCTCCCAATCGACATACACGGCCCATTCCGGCTTTGTTTCAAGCGCTACGCTTGCGAATGGAACTGACCTGTACGGATTGCCGTTTTTGTCGCACTCGCCGCGCAAAGCCTTTTGGTGGTTCTCCAAATTGCCCGGAGAAAACTGAATAGGAGGCCCGACTAGAACTCGTGTGTTCACTCCGTCGATTTCGATTCCTTTGTTGCCCGGCTCTGGAAACAGACGCACAAGCACTTCATTGGTTCGAATGTCTGCGTTTCCAAACCATCGAATAAGCGCCACGAATCCAGAAGGCTGTGAAATCATTGGCTGACCCCAGCCGCTGATCTCACGTCCTCCAGAGCGAGAGATATTCACTCCTACAACCTTGAAAAACTGGCCGTCTGGACGAGAGATAGACTCATTATCTGTCATCCAAGTCGGAGCTAGCGATGAAAGCGACACAAGATCGACTTTCATTGTCAGTTCTACCGCACGTTCTTTTGCCCATCTTCTGAATTCTTCCGAATGCCAAAACACTTTGGTCGGCATCTTTTCCTCTCCTTCCAGTTATTGGAAGGAAAATAATTTACCAAAAAGAAAAACGGGTGTCAACCCGTTTTTTTCGCTTCTGCGTATTTTTGAATTGTGTCTCGCAATGCTTCTTTAACAGGTCGCATTGAGATTCCGAATTGCGAGAGTCTTGTGTTTGATAAAAAGTTATTTGAACGCCCTTTTTTCGCTAGTCCTTGAGAAACAAGGTCATCGTTTGAAATCCATTCGCACGAATGATTTGGATCAACCATCTCTTTATACAATCCGAGAATGTCGCGATGCTTAACAGTGCCAGGATTTGTCACATGAAAAATTCCGGTCGCGTGTTTTTCTAAAAGCTGATGAAAAACATCTACCATATCGTCAACTATTGTCACAGAATTTTCAACATCAATTATTTTTGGATAACTCGCAAGTTTATCAATCAAATTACTCGCTGACGGTTTCCAATCAATCGGCATTCTAATTCGGGCAATTCCGACATTTGGAAGTGTTGATAAAACAAGATCAGCCGCCCATTTTGCTCGCGAATAAACTGGTCGTGGATTTCCAAAATCATCTTCGCGCCAAGCTTTGTCTTCGTGAGGCGAGTCTCCGTAAAAAATGCAACCAGAACCCATGTGCAGTAAATACACACCTGCTTCTTGACACGCCTCTGCCAATAAAATCGGCATGAGTGTATTTCCTTGAATCGTCTCAAGCTGATGATCTTCACACCAATCAACATTTGGTTTTCCTTTAATGCCAGCCGCATTTAATACAACGTTCGGTTGATGTTTTCGAATTTCATCAAGAGCATCGTGTTTGCTGTGAACGTGAACATCTGAAACAATTGCTTCATCTTTCCAAACTTCTTTACAGCGATTGCCGAGATAACCGTTTCCGAAAATTAGAATTTTCATAGAAAAAAGTCTTGGAGTCTTGGAAAAGTCCTGGAGTTATTGAGTCTTAGAATAAGCCATTAAATGACTCCATGACTCTGTGATTTTGACTCCGTGACTTTGTTATTTATCTTTTTATATATTGCTTATCGTAATAATTTGCATATTCCCCTGACCGACAACGATTTACCCAAGTCTGATTACTTTTATACCAATCAACTGTTTTTGACAATCCCTCGTCAAACGAAGTTTTTGGTTCCCAGCCAAGTTCGGTTCGCAGTTTTTGTGAATTAAGCGCGTAACGGCGGTCGTGTTCAACACGATCCTTAACATATTCAATTTTCGAAGTGTCACATCCAGTCAATTCTAGCAACTTTCGCGTTACATCCAGATTCGGCACACGATATCCTGTTCCGATATTGTACGTCTCTCCAACATTTCCTTTTTGTGCGATGAGATCAATCGCGCAACAATGATCTTCTGTAAAAATCCATTCGCGAATTTGCATTCCATCTCCATAAACTGGAACTTTTTTTCCGTCAAGTAAATTGCACGCAAATAATGGTATTAATTTTTCAGGAAATTGATACGGGCCATAAAAATTAACAGAATGTGTGACGATAACTGGAATTCCGAATGTAACATGATAAGAAAAACACAGATGATCTGCCGCGGCTTTGGATGCAGAATACGGACTGCGCGGCTCAAACGGACTTTTTTCGTCAGACTCGCCTTCCATCACAGCGCCGTAAACCTCGTCTGTTGAAATTTGAATCATACGGGGAATCTTATATTTTTTTACAGCTTCGAGAAGTGTAAACACGCCATAAATGTTTGTATCAATAAACGCACGCGGCTCCATTATCGAACGATCAACATGTGTTTCTGCCGCGTAATTGATTATTAGATCAACGCCTTTTGACACAACTTCATCGACTGATTTTTCATAAGCGATATTTCCTTTCACAAATTTGTATCGCGGATTATCTTGAACGTCTGAAAGATTTTCTAAATTGCCAGCGTACGTTAAAAAATCAAAATTAATTACTTCAACGTCATTATAATTTTTCAACAAATAATGAATCATATTGGAGCCCATAAATCCTGCTCCTCCAGTCACAAGTATTTTCATAATGTGATGTTTATAGACATCACATCCCAAAATCGTACTCAATAACCCATTAAAATTGTGACTGGCTTGTTTTTCACTTAGAAAAATCCTCAATGTATCTACGGATACATTTGCGGTTTTTCTAAGTTGCAAAACCGCGCCATTCATCAATTTTTCTTGGGTTCTAAGATCGAAACATGTCAAACCCTTCACCGAAAATCCACGTTAGCACAGATAATAAAATTCCCAAAACGAGCGCGCATAGTATTTCAAGCCATGGTCGTTGTGTGTATTCCTTGACAGAAATTGCCCACCAAATTCCAAAAACGATCGCGGAAAGCAAAAAAATGTGAACTGAAAATGACCGCGCAACAAAACCTGGCAAAATCGCATCAAGAATCCAAAAAACCGCGTAGGAAACAATGCTCACATAAAATCCTGTTCGTGATATTATTTCAAACATATTTTCACTCTTCTACTTTCCTACTCTCCTACTTTCCTACTCTTTTTATACCATTCCATATTTATTTCTTTAACAATAATTTTTGCGCCGAGTTCTTCAATGAGCGGTGATGAAAATGTAAACTTCCAACTATTTTTTTCGAAAACCAACGGTGCTGTGGCGAACTCAAAAGTTTTTACGAGCCACTCCCCTTCTTGTCGCGGCGGATTATACGTTGTCAAAATAAATTCTATTTTAGAGTTTACAATATCAGTGTATGGACGAATTGCAACAGGATCAGGAACAAAATACTGCGACTTAGCAAAAGCAATCGGGCTGTCTACAAAAATTTCAATATCGCCTTTTGGAACTTTAACTTCTTTAAGTTCTGGACTTGCTTGAAACGTAAACATTTCGTAAGGCTCTGAAATTGGCGCCTCTATTCCATCAATCAAAACATTTTGAACGCCTTCGGCGTGCCGAGTTTGCATTTGGAAACGTTCCGAAGTCGTCCAAATAGAAACAAGTTCTGCGACTTCACGATAACCAATCTCGTCGCCGATGTAAACCATGTTCAAAAATACGATTTTATTTTGTGTTGTATGAATTTTTCTGAAAAAAATATCACGCGGAGCATTCAATACAACTTTGTAAACTCCTTCTGAAAGTCCTGGTACAGATAAACTCAATTTTTTCATTTCGGACGGAACCGCATCGCGTTTCAAATTTCCATCGTCAGCCGCGCGAGCATCGGCAATAGGTTTTCCGTTTTCATCAAAAACAATCGCAATAACAGAATCCGATCCTTCGTCACGATTCATATCCATATATTCAAACTCAAACGAAAGGATTTCATTTTTGATGTACGTTTTGAGTTCGTGCGATCCGCGCAAACTTACGGAAATTGTTTTTTGAATTGATGACGGCTCATAATTAGAAAGCCTAAGCGCAACAGGATAATCAGCTTTATACACAGCAACTTGTTCTCGCTTTGGAGGATTGCTAAAAAAATCTGAAATTGAATTATATTTCGGATTTTTTTGAAACAAAGTCAAAGTTCCGTCTGTTATTCGTCTCCAAGAAAGTTTATCAATCAATAAATTGTGCAAAGGTTGTAAATCGTATCCATCTGGATTTGTGCGAACCAGTCCGCCGAATTCCACAATCGGAGCTGTTTCATTTTGAAACCAAATATCAAACGAAACACGAGCAAACGCCCGGTGCGGATGTAAAAAGAAAAAAACTGGATCAGCAATGATCGCCTGCGACCACGAATCATTTTTTTTGATTGGTTGCTGAACTCGATCCGATGGAGCCAGAGCATCAATGTATGGCGATGTTTCATTCACTGAATGTTGAATTTCAAAAACTCCGCTGGGAACAAAATACTGCTCACTCAAATATGAGAGCAGAGCAAGCGGAAAAAGAAGAAAAATTAATTGAACAAAACGAATGAGAAATTTCATGGAATGAAAATTTTGTAAAGCGTTTCTTCGTTGAACGTTTGAATTGGTTCAATCTGAAGCCCAAGATTTTTCAATTTGGAATTATTTAGATAGTCAAGGTCGCTTTGTGGAAAAGTGATGCCGTAGTAAAAAAGCGGCGTAGTTGAGGCAATTTTTGGCATGAGCGAATATGTAAATTCTGAACGAAGTGGATAACGCACACGGCGCTCTGGAAAAAAGAGTTTGTCTCCCCTGTCAACAACAATTACAGAATCTGGAGTTGTGATAGCGAGCACTTCTTTTTTAATTTGACGTGATTCTAGTAATTCATCAGAAACTTTTGTGAGTGAATCTTGTCCCTCAAAAAAAACAATACGCACATTCAAACCGATAACCAATACAATAATCGAACTCAAAAATAAACTGCGAGCGAAACGTGTTCTGCCTTTATCAGAGATCCAAACAATCGCTTCACTCACAAACGGAATAGATAAAACAAAAATCGGAAGCCAGTATCGAACATAAGAATTCGCAATTGTGATTTGAGTTGAATCAGGATTATCAAACAGGGTCCAGCTTCCATACCAAAGTCCAAGCCAAATTGAAATTGCAATAAATAAAAAAACAAAATTTCTGAAACGAGAAAAAACGATCGGAATTCCTACAAGCGCCAAAACTGAAAGCCACCAAAATAATATCACACCGTAATTTGAAACATGATTCGCAACCGAACGCACATTTATACCAAATGGAAATAAAATCGTAAGTTGCGTTGCTTGTTCCTGCGCAATAAATCCTTCAGTCAAAACCTCGGAGGTGTAGCCGGTTGTTAATGGATGTCCATATGTGACTGCGTTGAAATAAAAAAATGGAAGAAGACCAACAAAAATTCCAATAAAAAATACAGCGATCTTTTTTTTGCCGATTTTTTTGGCTTGAAATAATGCGAGCAAAAATACAATTGCAAAAACCCAAAAAATTTCAGAGGCTCGAACAAAGAGAGAAAGGCCGATTAGAAAACCAGAGATTAAAAGGTTTTGGGTTTTGGGTGCTGGGTTTTGGAAAAAGAAAAAATAAGCTGCAAAAATAAGTAAACTGACAAATAAAACATTGTGCATGAGCGACCGCGAGCTGTAATACCAAATAGCCGGATGCATCAAAAATAAAATCGTGCTTACGTCAGAAACTTTTTGCGAAAAAAAGACAGATAAAACTCGACGAAACGCAAGCGCAGAAAAAATAGCGATGATCGGAGTCAAAAGAGGCAAAATCCAATCTCCAAAAACAAAAATTATGGCTCCGTACAAAGCTGGCAAGCCAAGAAAACTTCCTGGCATCAGCAATCCACCTCTCGCAATTGTGCTTCTAGGATGAAAAGCGTCTCCCAATTCAGAATTCAATGAATCAGAAACGGAAAATAATCCTGTTTTTGAAAATCGGCGCGTAAAAAATGCGTTTGCTGTTTCATCAGGAGAAACATAAACATCTCCAGCACTAGGGATCGTAACCACGAGTGTTCCGACAAAAAAGGCTGCTGAAACGGCGATAAAAAAAATCAAAAAATAGCGAGACGATTTATAATCCATAAGTAAACAAACTGATCACAGCAAAAACAATAGCTAGAGACAAAGTTCCTATTGATACTGGAATGAACAAATCGTATCCTGCCCAAAGTGCAATCAGCAAAAACCCAACGCCCAAAACCTGCAAAAACATTTTCATTTTTCCAAAAATATTCGCGCTTGTAATTTTTCCATCTAGTTTTCGAAAATAGCCTCCTATAATAATTAACACTTCCAAAAAAACAATGATGAGACCAAAAACAAGATTAACATGAGTTACCACAACCAAAAGCACAACAGAAGATATCAAAATTTTGTCGGCGACAGGATCGTAAAATGTTCCCCACTCTGTTATTTGTTTTCGAACTCGAGCGAGCGAGCCGTCAATCGCGTCTGTAAACGCAACGAAAATAAAAAACGGCACTCCGAAACTGTAATTCTCTATTGCAAGAAAATACAAAACAAACGGAATACAGATGAATCGAAAAACTGTCACCATGTTTGGGGTGATGAACCTTGGCACAAGTGGTACAATTGTATAGCGCATGAAATGGTCATGCGGAAACAGTTTCGCCGGATCTCGTTGGTTCATATGAAAATCTTATTCAAGTCTAACATCTTTTCTTTGCTTTTTCTAGCAATTTTTTTGTTGAATGTTTATATTTTTGAGTCATCTGCCATCGGAATACTCCTGCTTTTGGCTTATTTAGCTGTATTTGGATCCAAAATGGGAACAATTGTTGCTAGAGGTGAAACCGGTCCTGTGCGCTTTTGGATTGGAAGTCTCACTCTAATATCCTGTATTTCGCTCATTTTAACGATCGCTTATTACATCGTATTCATTCCAAAAGAGCTGGTCATAATACTAATTTTATTAACTCCGCCGTTTGTTGATATTTTACATAAACGTTTTGGCGGTTTGCCTTTTTTTGAACGGTTCCACGAAGTGTGGAAAGAACACTCACACAAAATCGGCCGCGGAGTTTTACTTTCATTTTCATTGATTTTGATTTTAGGATTTTTGTTTATTGGTAAACTTCTCAATTCACAAATAACAGACGCTGTTCGTTCGCCTTGGGATCGAGTTGACGCGAGTGTGATTGTGCTCATGGGACTTTTGCTTTTACTTTTGTTTGGACTTTTGGTGCGCGGACACGAACGCGTTTTGTCTTTGCCTGCAGTATCATTCGTTTTATTTTTATTTTTATCGCTTGTACTTTTTGTTTTTCCGATCGGATATGGTTTTGATTCCTTCATCCACAAAGCGACTGAACAATATCTTTCGGAATTTGGAACAATAAGTCCAAAACCATTTTATTATATCGGACAGTACTCGCTCACACTTTTTTTCCATCATGGATTTGTTTTGCCGATTTCAGTTGTTGATGCTTATCTCGTTCCGATTTTGACTGCTTTGTTTTTGCCAATCGCTTGGTACACTGCCGCGATTCACATCACAGGGAAAAAAAGTCTTTCCGCACTGACATTGACAGGTATTTTTTTGATTCCGCTTGGATCTTTCATAATCACAACTCCGCAATCTCTCGCAAATCTTTGGACGCTTTTGCTTATTCTTGCTTCTGCTCCGTATTTATTTGCCGCGGAACGTCCGCGTTTCATTTTTTTTGGTCTAATCGCGCTTACTACACTAGCAATTCATCCCATAGCTGGTCTGCCTGCGGTGCTTTATTTTGCTCTTCTTTGCGCTGATCCAGAACGTGCGCCAAAATCCTGGAAAGCTGTTTCAAAATCTGTTTTCGGAGCGATTGTGATTCTCACAAGCGTAATTCTTCCTTTGTCATTTCTTTTCAACGCGTGGTTGAGCGGCCAAAAACTTTTTATAAAGTGGTCAGCGTTAAACCCTGTCAAAATTTTTAGCGGACTTAATCTATCATTATTTTTTGAAAACAAATTTTCTCCATTTTTAGATTTTGTATATCTTTACGGCCGAAATGCTTTTATTATTTTGATAATTATTTCCGTGTGCGCTTGGTGGATGTATCGTAAAGATATTCCGCGCCGCACTCGCGCGATTTTATGCATGATCGTCGCGCTTTCAATCAATTATTTAATAATGAAAACCGCAATTGATTTCACATTCCTAATTGATTACGAACGATTAAATTATTCCTCTCGGCTTGTCCCTTTAATCACATTTTTTTTGATTCCATTTTTTATTTTGGGACTCGGTCATTTTCTTTTGAATTTGCGAAGTCGCCCTATTTCACTTTATACCTCAACGCTCGCACTTTTATGCGCGTTTGCCTTGAGCGCATTTTATATGACGTATCCGCGACATGACGCATATGAAACCAATCGCGGTTTCAATGTGAGTGCCCATGATCAGGTGGCAGTGCTGTTGGTCGAAGAATGGTCTGCTCAAGCGCCTTATATTTCGCTTGCTAATCAATCTGTTTCAGCCGCGGCAATTGAACAGATTGGATTTAGATATTACGGATCGCTCTTTTTCTATCCAATTCCGACAGGCGAGCCTTTGTATCAATACTTTTTAAAAATGAATGAAGCTCCTACGCGCGAAATTGCGCAGGAAGCGCTAACACTCGTTCCAATGCACGGCGACGTAAAAACAATTTTCTTTTTTGTAAACAACTACTGGTGGGACGCGCCACGAATTATCGAAACAGCCAAAACAACTGCTGACGACTGGCGCGCAGTCGGCAATGGAGCTGTGTATGTGTTTAAGTATGAATTTTGAAAAAGTAGTAAGTATTAAGTAGTAAGTATTAGGTATACACGCTTTTATTTTTACGCATATACTTACTACATACTACTTACTACCTACTACTATTCCTTCCAACTCATCAACATATTTTTTAATCGAAAAACGTTCTGCGCTATTTTGAATCTCTTTTGTTTTTGACCAAAACAACTCGCGCTCTTGCGAAAATCGAGTTAACGCTCGCGCAAGCTCACCAACATTTGCAGGTTCCACAAGCAAACCATTTTCTCCGTCTTTCACAAGTTCTGGAATGCCTCCAATTTTTGAAGCAATCACAGGTGTGCCAACTTGAAAACTTTCATAAATTACTGTTGGGGAATTTTCATAACAAAACGACGGCAAAACAACGACATCACATTCTCGCATCAATCTTCTAATGTGTTCGAGTGATATAAATCCGTGAAAAACAATTCGTGGATCGGTTTTTGATTTTTCAACCACGCGCTTTGCTGATGTTCCGTCACCAGCAATATGAAGTTCAAATGGAAATGAAATCTGCGAAACGGCTGAAAGCAAAATATCAATTCCTTTGTGCGGTTCAACTTGTCCGACAAACAAAAAACGAATTGATCCGCTCGGCGGCGTAGTTTCCCGTTCGGTTCTGCTGACGTATTTCGGCGTCGGATTTGGAATTACTCGAGTGTTGCAAATACTATCCGGCCGGATAGTATTTGAATTTTCAAAAAAACCTCGCAAGCGATAAAAATGCGATAAAAATTCTGATGGAGAAATTACAATGTCTGGTGAACCAATGGCGCGTTTTGTCGCTCGCTCATACAACCGCCTCATTAAACTTTCTCGTTTCTCATTTCCATAAATAAGCACACCGCTTGGAATTGACAATTGCACATCGTGAATTGTGTGAATGTGACGAATCCCCATTTTTTGAATTTGCAAGCCTGCGCTCATTCCAAAACCTTTCAGGTTGTGCGTAAAAATAACATCCGGTGCTTCGTCTTTTAAAAGACGTCCTAGAACAGAACTCTGTAGTGGCCCGAAAAGATCAATCAGGTGCCAAATTAAGCGCAAAAAAAATGGATAGCGATGCGCGTTTAAAAGATGATAGAGATTCAATGGAAAAAATCGAAAAACACGTTCTACATAATGTTCGATAACAGTCGGACGCAAACTTTTCATTCCAGAAAACGGCTTTGTTGTAACAACAAAAACATCATGCCCGCGCAAACTAAATTCATCAGCAACACGCTGTGCGATAAGTTCAGCTCCGCCGCGCTCAAAAGGGGGATAAAGATTTGAAAAAAAACCGATTTTCATACGTATTCTCTCGAGCTCTTCTGTTCCAAAACAGACCGATATGTTTCCTCTAGTTTGGTTATAAGCGGATCCCAGTCAAAATACGCTTCAGCGTTTAGTCGCGCAGATTGCCCTAACTTTTGTCGCAATTCAGATTGAGTCAAAAGAAGTCGCATCGCATTTGCGAGTTCTAAAACATTTTCCGGAGGAACAAGCAAGCCAGTGTTTCCGTCGAGCACTACTGTTCGAACACCTGGCAAATTCGAAGCAATAGTTGGAATTCCGCTAGCGGCGGCCTCAAGAGCGACAAGCCCAAACGCTTCTGCGCGACGAGTTGAAGGAAAAATATGAAAATCAGCACAGCGATAAATTTTTGGAAGATCACGATCTGCAACGCTTCCCAAAAAATGAACCTTATCTCTACACGACGAACGTCGAATCATTGATTCATAACTCGCTCGCAAATTTCCGTCACCAACAATCATCATCTCCCAAGGCAGTGAGTCAATAAGTTCCAAAGCTTCAAATAAAACCGAAACTCCTTTGAAATGATGGGCACTGTCCAATCCGCCAACAAACAACATTGTTGGAACGTCTGTTTGAATTCCAAGACGTTGTTTGAACAAATCATCTCGTCCTACGCGGAAACGATTAAGATCAATTCCAAATGGATGAATTTCAACACGATTCATCGCTGATGGAATTTCCGAGATCGTAGAACCATCAATATAATCTTGGCTGCTTGCCAAAATACGATCAGCGCGATTCACAAGCCATGGCAAAATTACTCGTCTGTGCGCACCAAACAACGCGCCGCGCATTCCGTTTGCTGTTGCGTCCATGTGATATGTCATCACTAAACCCTGATCTTTTGAAATTGTTTTTCTGACAATTGTGGGTTCCGCGCCTCCAAAAAAAGGATAATGAAGATGCACAAGATCAAAGCCTATTAGGCGTTGAAATAACGACGGCATCACTCCTGCGTTTCCAATGTGAACAATACTTGGAACACGATGAATATATTCAGGATCTTCCACTTCGGCATTATGTTTTGTTGTAAAAACATGAACGTTGTATCCGCGCTCGCGCAAACGTTCTGTGTATTCAAACGCAACATTTCCCATTCCTCCGCGATATGGAGGATAGGTGCAAACAACGTGCGCAACTTTTGGTTTTATTGCAGTCATTGCGAGGAGGCTGTAGGCCGACGAAGCAATCTCGCGAGATTGCTTCGGTCGCTAATGCTCCCTCGCAATGACAGAAAATCACCAACGAATAATTGATTTCAGAATAGCCCACACTAAACATAAAATCGGATTTCCGATTTTTGTAACGATTGGATTATTTGTTTCTTGATGTTCAATTTTGCAAGTGAAAAGACGAACGATTTCCGCGTCGGAAACTTTACGAAGCGCATTTGATTCTTTACGTTTTCGCAAAACGTAAACCCACGCGCGCGGACTTAGAAAATTTACATAAACCAATAATTTTTGTTTCCACCAACCGCCAAATAATGCAAAAACCAAAAGCGGAATTTCAAGAATGAACATCAGCGGCAAGAATAAAATCAAGGTTGAAAATTTTAGATGTGAAAAATGAACAAGCCACCGATTTCGTTCCATCCAAAAAAATTTCTTTACAGATCGTTTGAATTCATAATCATGAAACGCAAGAGAACGAACAGACAAAACATTTTTGAATCCAGCTAGCCGAATTCTCCATCCAAGTTCCAAATCTTCATGATATAAAAACAAAAACGGATCAAGTAGTCCGACTTTTTTCAAAACTTCAGCTCTGTACAAAACCGCCGCACCGCTTGAATATGCGATCTCTGTTCCTTCACTCCAAGACTCCAAGACTTTTTGACTTTCTTTCCCATTGTCTCTCACAAATCCGAATCCTAAAAAATGAACCATGCCACCGCTTGAATTCACAATTTCAGGATGTTTCCAAAACTTCATAAGTGATTGAACTGATCCAATTTTTGGATCAGACTCTGCAAGCGCAACTGATTCTTTAATTGCGTCTGGATGCAATTTCAAATCATTGTTGTGTAAAAAAACATAATCAGCTCCGTGCAAAAGCGCATGATTGATTCCAATATTGTTCCCTTCAGCGAAACCTAAATTTTTTTTGTTTGGAAAAAACGTGATGTCGTTTACGCCGCGCAAATAATCCTGACTTCCATCTGACGATGCATTGTCAACAAAAACAAATTCCAAACTTTCGCGCGGATAATTCAAAACGCGAAGTGCGCTCAATACTTCGTCCAGATATTTTTTTCCGTTGTATGAAAGATAAACAATCGCTACTTTCGGTTGCATATGATAGTGCGGCCTCGCAGGCTAAAGCCTGCGGCTACCAAATTCTTTAACTTCTTCAGCTTCTTTAACTTCTCTAGCTTCTTCAGCTTCTCCCACAGCTAACTTTCTCACCAATTTCGTTATCTCACGCTCAACATCCTCAATCTTCACAAACATTCGAAACACAAGATAGAATAAAGAAATTATCGAAATATAAATTATAAAATCAACTCCGCGGCCGACTCCAACCAACTTTGCAATCGTGTCTGTTGTTTGTGGAGACAATGTTACACCTCCAACTATAATCCAAAACACAATCCAAACAATGAGCCACGCAAGTGTTAATGCGCCTTGTCGAAATTGTCGGACAGTTCGCGAAATTGCGAATACCGAGAAAAGAATGATCAAGATCTGGATGATGGACATATTGAGAAAGGGATAAGGGAGAAAGGGAAAAAGTGGTATGGGTTTAGAAAATAACCCTTACCACTCGCCCCATATCTCCCTATCTCCCATAACCATTTCACAATGTAATGATAATAGCTACTTTTATTGATTCATCCTACGTAAGATAAGCTTAGCAAGTGTCTTTACCCCTACCCAAAAACTCTGTCCTTTGGAAAGTGAATAATCAGTATAAATCGCTTTGATTGAAATTTCTACAAGCGAGAGTTTATTACGTTTTGCTTCTGCGATCAATTCAGACGAAACTTCCATTCGATTTGTTTGAATTTTAATTTGTCGAAGCGCATAAGCTGTAAATGCGCGAAATCCCGACTGACTGTCTGTAACCCATGCTCCAAACAAAAAAAATGTTGCAAAATTTCCAAGTGTGTTCGCAACTCTTCGATACCACGGCATTCCAATTCGGTTTATCATTCTCGAACCAATCACAACATCAGCACCATTTTCAATCGCGTGAATAAAACAAGGAATTTCTTTTGGATCGTGCTGACCATCTGAATCAAGCGTAATAATTACATCTGCGCCAAGCCGCCGCGACATTTCAAAACCAGTTCCGATCGAAGCGCCAAGTCCGCGATTTATAACATGGCTCACAACAATTGCTCCTTGCGACTTCGCGATTTCTGCTGTGCGATCGCTTGAACCGTCATTCACAACAACAATCTCATCAACAAATGGCCGAGTGTTCAATAGAACCTCGGCAATGGTTTTTTCTTCATTGTAAGCTGGAATGATTGCGATTGTGCGCATAAATAGCTTTTAGCTGTTAGCCAGTAGCCGTTAACTTTTAAGCGGAACAGTCCGATGGCCCGGAGACATGGTGCAAGCCACTCTCTACAAATTGCTCAACAAAATCTTATTCGCTTTCATAAATTCAATTGTTCTTGCGAGCCCATCTTCCAATCTAACCAACGGAAACCATCCCAAACCTTTTGCTCGGTCAATTCTCGGTAAGGCAAGCTCGGAAAGAAACACAAAACTTTCGCCTTCTGTGATTTTTGAAGTTGAATTTGTCATGCTGGTAATTTTTTGCGCGACTTCAAGCATTGACAAATCAACATCGCTTCCGATATTTGTCGGGCCTGGGTCTTGCGACGCGTCCATAAGACGAAGCAGACAATCAACAACATCTGAAACGAAAGCCAACGATGTTCTGAATTCTTTTCCACCAAACAAAACCAAATCTTTTCCATCAAGCGCGTTCAAAATAAAATCAGGAATCAAGTGACCGTCAAAAAGAGGCATCCTCGGGCCGTATGTTCGAAAAATTCTTGCAATGCGAATGTCAATTCCGTGAACTTGACGATATGTTTCAAACATTGTTTCTGAAAACCTCTTTCCTTCATCGTAACACGCGCGCGGCGACAAATGATTCACAACACCGGTTTCCTCTTCGCTCACATGCGACTTACCTTCTTTTCTTTCACCATAAACGACAGAACTTGATGCGAGTAAAATTTTAGCACGATATTTTTTCGCGAGTTCCAGCGCGTGATAATTTCCAATCGAACTTGATAAAAGTGTTTGAATTTTATATTGATCGAATTGTTTAATTGATGTCGGACACGCTAAGTGATAAATTTCTTGAATGCCTTGAAACGGCAATTTGAACGCGGCGAGTTCAGGAAACGATTCGAGATCGAATTGCTGATTTATATCGAACTTTATAAAACGAAAATTTGAATTCTGAATTAGTAAATCAATGTTTCGAGCGTGACTAGTAGCAAAATTATCAACGCAAATCACGCGATTCCCATCTTTTATCAACTGCTCGCAAAGATGAGAACCGATGAATCCGGCGCCGCCTGTCACGAGAATGTTTTTTTGTGAAAAAGTGGTTGGAACGGGCATATGTTGAAAGTATAACACAGAGTCATGGAGTCTTGGAGTCACAGTCACTCAAAAATTATCATCTAATCCTGACACTGAATTCTTTTCAAAGAGAACGTCAAATTCAGAAGCCAAATTTATCTTTATTCCAAACGTATAGTTTCCAAAAAATGCATCTGAAATATCATCGATTTGTTTATTCCAACTTTCGCCGTAGAGTTCTCCTGCGATTTGTTCGGATGCGATCGCGCGCAGTACACCGCCTTTTGAAACCGCGTACACGGTTGGCACGCTTTGAAATTTCACCATTTTGGTTCCTGGGTGATATGTGACATTTTTTCCAAGCGGCAGTGAAGACATAAACGACTTGGAAACTTCTTTCACATTGTCAAAATTATCAAACCATGTGAAAAAAACTTTGTCGTTTGGAAACGCATGGCGCTTTCCGTCGGACGCATAAAAATAAACTGAACGGCATGGATCGTCAACGGTCGTTTCGCCAACACACGAGAGTTTGATGAGAGAATTTGGAGCGGCTTCAGCGTTCACTGCCTGTGCCGTAAACGTCGGCGCAAGCGCAATAGCTTTTGCGATGTTGAGTCGCCCTGCTCCAACTTTACCTTGAGCTTCACCTGTTGCGTAAACTGGATCAGCAGACAATCGCAAAATAATCTCGATTTGATCAGGATTCAAAGTTGGATATTCGGATTTAAGAAGTGCGGCCGCGGCCGCAACCATTGGAACAGCCATTGATGTTCCAGCCCAACCATTTTCGTAATAACCTGACGCAAATTCCGCGTACGCATTATCTTGATAAATTGTGCTGAAAATCATTTCACCTGGAGCGGAAATGTCAGTGCACAAAGCTCCGTAATTTGAAAAATCGGATTTCATGTCATTTTCATCAGATGCCGCAACTCCAATCACCAAGTCTGTATTTTCTCCTTCACCGTGACAAGCTGGATAAATCGAAGTTCTATCAACGTTAATTCCTCCATCTTTTGTGTTTCCAACAGCGGCGACAACCACAACACCAGCGTCATGAGCTTCTTTTATCGAGGTCTCAAATTCCGGATCAACTTCAAAACCTGTAAAACTTAAGTTGATAACGTCTGCGCCATTTTTAACAGCGTAACGAATGGCTTCTTTTGCGACAACCGATCCACCAACTCCATTATTATCCAAAATTCGCACATTCATGAGCCGAACGCGCCAATTTATTCCAGTAATTCCAGCGGAATTATTTCCAATTGCGCCAAGAATTCCTGCAATCACTGTTCCGTGCGGAACTGCGGTCGAATCGTACGGAGCGTCAAGTGATGGAATCGGGTTTGAATCGTTTTCAACGAAGTCATATCCATTCACGTCATCAATATAACCATTGTTGTCATTATCAATTCCATCGCCAGATGTTTCATCTCCATTTACCCAAACATTGCCGACCAAATCGGGATGATCCATGTCAAAACCGGTATCAAGAACAGCAATGACAACATCAGTCGAACCTGTTGTTGTATTCCACGCTTTTTCTAATTCCATTTTTTTCAAATACCATTGTTGTGAAAAAAAAGTATCGCTCGGTGTGAGCGCAAACGCTGGAAAGGCAACAGTCAAAAAAATAAATGAAATGATGAACCGCTTTGTCATATTTTGTCACTGCGAGCGAAGTCGAGCTAAGCTCGACGAAGCGAAGCAGTCTCAAAGATTGCTTCGTCGTCCCGCAAGACAGGACTCCTCGCAAAGACACATTAAATCATCAATATTTTACCAGATTGCGCATATTGCGCCTAACCGATGTTCTTTTTCAAACGCAAAAAATCCGCCGATCGCAACTCCATTTTTTTCAAAAATCCGAACATGAGGACCTCCGTTTGAAAATGGAACGGTATAAATTTCCGCACGGCCGTTTTGATCAATGTCTCCTGCACACACATTCACTCCGCCGTTAAACCTCGGATCATATGAAACAAAAAATGTTTCTCGATCACCTTCTGCGGAATAGGTCTCAACAATTGGAATTTGTTTTGATGAAGCGCTGATAACAATTTCGTTTTCTCCGTCGCCATCTGTGTCTGCAGACGAAAGAGATTGCCATTTTGTATTTTTAGACAATGAAAACTGGCGGACATAACGACCGTCGCCGTCAACAATTCGAATCATTGATCCATCGTCATCCATAAGCAAAAAAATCAATTCATTCTCTGCATCTTCATCCATATTTGCTATCGTCAAACGAATTGGATTATCAACCAAACCAAACGGTCGAATTAAACCTTTAAGTTGGCCGTAATGATTAAACATTCGCACATCGCCTATTCCTCCCGACTCCGACAACACAAAAATTTCAGCAATGCCGTCTGAATTTACATCGCCGGAAGACACAAAAATTCCTCCTCGATCAGACGGATCGTACGCAAAAAACTGTGAAAGCAAATTTCCATTCAAATCAAAAATACGAACTTGAGGGCCGCCGCCTTTTCGCGCGCCAGTTATTATTTCTTCTTTTCCGTCGCCTGTCACATCAGCCATTGCCAGTGAAATTCCACCGCGGAAATTTTCGTTGTACGCTAAAAACGACACAAACTCTTCATCGTGAGCATTCACACGCGAAACACTCGGTTCTGAACCCGGACCTTCCGCAATTACAAGTGAACGAGAATGATTTGTGTTTTTATTGGTTACTTGTGTTCCCTGACCTTTTGCAAAAACTTTTGCGTATTCAACCGCGCGAGCGACATTCAACCTGCCAGCTCCCAAACGTTTTCTAGCTTCAAGTGCGGTTTCCTTCACAGGATCAACAGAAAGTTTGAAAGATAAACGAATCTGCTCGGGTGTGAGAGATGGAAATGCGGATTTCAAAAGAGCGGCCGCGGCGCTCACGATTGGAGCGGCAATGGATGTTCCCTCCCACGGAGAACCATAAGCTGTTGAAGTCAATAAATTTGACGGATCGTGATAAACGCTTGAAAAAATGTTGGTTCCTGGCGCACTCAAATCAGTGCATGTCTCTCCATAATTTGA
The DNA here is from genome assembly GCA_016208545.1 of Candidatus Uhrbacteria bacterium. Classification (GTDB taxonomy): domain Bacteria; phylum Patescibacteriota; class Patescibacteriia; order UBA9934; family GWF2-40-263; genus JACQXU01. Next base: position 19,866 of record JACQXU010000023.1, read on the forward strand.
AAAATTTGCTTTGAGATCATTTTTGTCAGAAGCTGAAACTCCAATCACAACTTCTCTTCCTAAAAACGAGTCATAGCAGGCAGGAAAACTTGGTTTGCTATTTATATCGCGATCCTCATTTCCAACAGCCGCAACAATAACCACACCTTGATCAACTGCCCAAGCGATTTTTTCTCCAAGTTTTGCATCTGGCAAATCAGTTGTGAAACTTAAATTGATTATCTGTGCTCCGTTTTTTACGGCGTATTCAATCGCTTCACGAACATCTAAACTTGATCCAACTCCTTTTTCATTTAAAATCCTCAAAGGCATAATCGAAATTTTTTGATTGATACCAGAAATTCCGATTCCATTATTTGTGGACGCGCCGATAATTCCAGCGATTGCTGTTCCGTGAGAAACTATCGTATCGTTAAATTGCGCGTTTATAACAGGAGACGGATCAGGATCACTGTCCACAAAATCCCATCCAACTGCGTCATCTTCATATCCATTTCCGTCATCATCTTTTTTGTTGTTTGGAATTTCATTTTTATTTTTCCAATACTGATTCACGAGATCTTCATGATCCAAATCAAAACCAGCGTCTAAAATCGCAACGATAACGTCCGTTGAACCAATCGTTTCTTGCCACGCGATCGGAACGCTTATTTTATCCAAATACCACTGTTCGTTGAAAAAAGGATCATTTTGAGATTGAGCTGAAAGACCCAAAAAAGGCGCAAACAGGATATTGGCGCCAATAAAAACAGATAAAAACATCAAAAAAACAGACGTCTTCATAAGACGTCTGCATTGTAACATAGGAGGGTTTAAGGGTTGTAGGGTTTTAAAAATTTTCATCAAGGCCATCAACTGACACCTTCTCTTCTGCGACATCGTAATCAGAAGCCAAATTTATCTTTATTCCAAACGTATAGTTTCCAAAAAATGCATCTGAAAT
>JACQXU010000024.1 GCA_016208545.1 Candidatus Uhrbacteria bacterium
TATTTTATCCATTCGTCATCAATTTTATTTTCCCAATCGGTTTCTTTTTCCTGAGCTTCTTCAACTTCTGGAAGGCTTCCGCCAAAGGCGGATCCGACCTTTAGGCCGGAAAAGCCTTCCGCTACATCCTCTTTCCTTTCTTCCATTTCCTCCTCTTCCTCCTTTTCTTTTTCTTCCTTTCCTCCCCATGCCTCTTCATAATCATCTTGAGCAATTGGCATTCCTTCTTTTATATTTCCTCCAGGCGGCCACTCGTCAATCAAAACTTCGCGTGGTCTTGAACCGTCCGGTGGCCCTATTACTCCGGCTTGTTCGAGTAAATCCATTATTCGAGCCGCTCGAGAATATCCAATTCGCAAACGCCGTTGAAGCAACGATGTAGATGCTTTTCCAGATTGTAAAACGACTTGGACACATTCTTCAAGCATTGGATCGCCATCTTCCGGATTATTAAACACAGTTCCAGCTTTGGTGATTTCTGTGATCGCCAAATTATAATCCGGTTCACCTTTTTTGCGAAGGAATCCAACAACTCGTTCGACTTCATCAGAAGAAACAAACGCACCTTGCAAACGTTTTGGTTTGGAAAGTTCAGCGCTTGTGAAAAGCATATCGCCTCGTCCAAGAAGTTTCTCTGCTCCGGATTGATCAAGAATTGTGCGCGAATCAGTTTGTGACGCAACAGCAAATGCAATGCGGCCAGGAATGTTTGCTTTGATAAGTCCAGTGATGACGTCAACGCTCGGACGTTGAGTTGCAAGAACGAGATGTATTCCTACAGCTCGCGCCATTTGCGCGATTCGAACAATCGTTGCTTCAACTTCGCGGCCACTTGCAGACATTAGATCCGCAAGTTCGTCAATCAAAATAATAATTTTCGGCATGCGTTCATCAACTTTTGAGTTGTAATCATCAATGTTGCGCGCGCCAAATTTTGAAAGCATATCGAGCCGTCGTTCCATTTCTCGGACGGTCCATTTAAGCGCGTTTACTGTGTCGTCAACTCCGACAATCGGCGGAACAAGCAAGTGAGGAATGCCGGCATAAGCTGTGAGTTCAACACGTTTTGGATCAACCAAAATCAATTTAAGATCATCAGGTCCGTATTGAAAAAGAAGCGACAAAATAATTGTGTTGAGACATACACTCTTTCCAGAACCAGTCGCTCCGGCAACGAGTAAATGCGGCATTTTATCAATTGAGATCATACATGTTCCACCTGACACATCTTTTCCAAGTGGAACAGCGAGCGCTCCTTTCCATTCACGATATGATTTTGTTTCTATCACATCTCGCAAGGTAACTGTTGCGACTTTTGTGTTTGGAACTTCAATTCCAACAAGTGATTTTCCTGGGATAGGAGCTTCCAATCGAATTGGATGTGCGGCAAGTGCAAGAGCAAGATCGTTTTGCAAGCTCACAATCCGAGCCAGTTTGATTCCTTGGGCCGGACGAAGTGTGTATTGCGTGACTGTCGGACCAACAGAGATATTTCCCATTTCAACATCAATTCCAAATTCATGAAATGTTTTTTCAATGATTTGTTTGTTGCGTTCGATGTCGCCTGATTGAGCTTTTGAAGTTGAACGGTCAAGCAGTGTGAGAGGAATTGTGATTTGTCTGCGTTGTTTTGTCGCAAGAAGAGTTTCAAGTTTCGTGTTTGTTTTTACAGGAGTCGCGTGAAATTCATGTGGCTCATCCTCTTCTTCAGCTTCTTCAACTTCTCCAGCTTCTTCAGCCTCTTCAACTTCTTGAGCTTCTTCATCCTTTTTATCAACTTCTCCCTTTCCAATCATCCTTCCAAACCAATCAAAAATTCGAATGTGCGCAGGAGAAAGATGATGAAGAGATGTGTTGAAAACCAGCATTATTGAAATAAATAGAACAGCAATTGTGACAACGATCGATCCCCAATATCCGACAAACGCCGGTAAAATTAAACCCAAGAATTGTCCAAGATAGCCGCCGGCAGATGAAAGATTTTGTGTGAATGGATCTGGCTTGTTAACGAGTAGTAGATTCAGAATTGCATTGAACGAAAGAAAAAAGAAAAAAAGTCCAAGAAGATTCCATGTTGAAAAAGTGCCGCGTTCTGGATAGGCAAGCGTTGCGCCGATCATTATCAGAACAAGCGGAACAATGAAGCGATCAAAGCCGAAAAATTGAGAAAGGCCTGCGTTGATGACGTTTCCGAGGCTTCCGGCAATTTGAAAAAACGAAAGAAACATGAGCGCCGCGATAGCAAAAAGCAACACGACAATAATGCCGCGTTTTGTTTCAGTATTTAGCTCGATTCCGAGGATCGGCTGTTTTTTTTTGTCTTCCGCTCGTTTGTACGAGCGTTTGCGTCGTCGTGACATGAAATTATTTTATCACATATGTGCTCTGTACAGTAACCCTTCAAGGGTGACAGTTTAGCTGGTTAGGGAGAGATATTTCTCATAAGGAGTAAGACCATTCATGTCACGTCCGAGATGCGGCCTTTCGTGATTGTACCAATTAGTATATTGAGTAATCGTTTTCCA